>DASVYI010000404.1:0-2984 GCA_036392275.1 Nitrosospira sp.
TCAAATATCCCCAGCGGAAAAAAATGATAGATCATCAACGAGGCGAGGGGAGATTTGAACAAGAGTGGATTCAGGGGGCTTATTCGAGGCTAGGCTCATCATAACGATTATTCACAAGGGGCGTTATTGTACCTCTTTCGCGACGGATGGGGCGGACAAGTTATGCCGGTCTCAGTCAGCGCTCTATTCAGATCATCTATGAACTCGTTGGCTACACATGAAAATTTTGCCTACCGTTTTTATTGGAATCTTTTTGGAGCCCATGTTCGGCAATGGAGAAGATATGCGATTGCTGTGCTGGACTCCTCGCTGAACGCGAGATTTTGGGCTTCTCATCGCTTGACATCATTTCGATTCCCACACATCATTCGATCAAAATAAGCGGCCAGGCCCGCTGAGTTTCCCATTTTCGGGGTTGCGGGCCGATAACAACAACTGGCCACCCCCGATGGGGTGGCACAAACAAGGGGAGATACACGTGGAGACCGGAATTCGCAGCCGCCGGCAGTTCATGCGGCGGCTCATGCGCGTCGTGCTGGGCGCTGCCATGGGCAGCACTGTCATTTGTGCTTCGGCTGAGCCCAGCTCCAAGGGCTACGACTACTACCTCACGGGCAATCCGGGCGACACAGTATTGGCGCAAGGGCCGCGCTCGCCGTCAACAGTCCTGATGGGAGGCGGTCCTGACGTGGATGCCGCGTTCCAGTGGATGATCCGGAAAGCGGGGGGCGGCGACTTCGTGGTGATCCGCGTCAGGGGTACCGACGGCTACAACCAGTACGTCTTCGACATGGGCGGTCTTGATTCCGTCGAGACCCTGGTCATCACGAAGCGCGAAGCCGCCAGCGATCCGTTCGTGCTCGACCGGGTCAACAAGGCAGAAGCCCTGTTCATTGCGGGCGGTGACCAGAGCGACTACATCAATCTATGGAAGGGTACGCCGCTTGAGGCTGCTCTTAACGGACTGATCAGTCGCAATGTGCCGATTGGCGGCACCAGTGCCGGTCTGGCGGTCCTTGGCCAGTTTGACTTTGCGGCGCTGAATGGCACAGTGTATTCCCCCGAGGCGCTGGCCGACCCTTATAACCGCCGCATGACCCTCGACCAGGGATTTTTGACCGCACCCGGCTTGAACGGTGTCATCGCCGACGCACATCTCGTTTACCGAGACCGGATGGGGCGGTTGCTAACCTTCGTCGCCCGGATCATCCAGGACAAATGGGTCAGTACTGAATCTGCGCGAGGCATCGGGCTCGACGTCGAAACTGCGCTGGTTATCGACAATGGCATCGCAACTCGCCTGGGTGTCGGCTCAGTGTATTTTCTGAGGCCGTCGATCGCTCCGGCGGTTTGTCGAAGCGGTCAGCCGCTGACCTTCCGTAACGTGATGGTGGACCGGCTTTCAGGCCCGGGATCGTTCCATCTTAACACCTGGAGCAGCCCGGGTAATGGCGCGACCCGGTACGACCTCTCGGCGGAAACTGGCGTGCTGATCTCGTCTCAGCCGGGTGGTGGGATCTATTGATCGGCATGAAGGCTGGCGCCCCCCGGCATGCACGGAGGCTCCGGTGAAATGACAGGAGCCGTCTCACCGGATTCCCGATTTTGCCAGGAACTTTCTATACCCAAATTATAGATTTCGAGAATTGCGGTTATATTTGCCACATTACTGAGCAGGGTTTTGTTGAGCCGCTGTCAATTGACTTTTCCAGGAGGCCGGCAGGTTTTGAACCCAGCCGTTGTAGACCACCGGGACAGGCAGGATGCCCTGACCCCCCATTCCCGGGTTACCCGTAATGGTGGCGTCGCGTTGGGTGCCACCGGAAGCGAAGAGCCCCACTTTCCCTACGAGTGCAGCGTCTGACGGATTGCCATCGCCATTTGGATCAGGATCAACAACGAGCAATCTGTTCGAAAATTTGCTTGCAACATAGGCGTAATACCCCCCCTTGCTTGGCGCCATATTGCACGCCATGGCAGCCAGGATCACATGCCAGCATTGCGACAACCGTGTCCGTTGATGCCAGGCCGGGCCGTGTATCGATTACTGTGATAGTCCCGGTGAGCATATTTGCGGTAACCATGCTTTTCCCGTCCGGCGAGACCGGAGTTTGAATCGGCAGCGCGCCCGCGGGACCGGAAATTGCGCCCGTCACGGGATTATAGTTGGCAATCAGATTGATGGTTTTGATGACAGTATGGGTACTCATGTTGATCACTGTCATCGTATTGTCGAACATATTGGCGACGTAATATTTGCTGGCGTCCGGCATCATCCCCGTGGCCAGCGGATGACCAAAGGGGCTGCTTGCAGGCAGAATGGACTTGATGGTGTTAGAGCCAAAGTTATATCGAACCAGCGTCCGGGATTATCCGTCAGCGAAAAATTTACTTCGTTAATGTTTCCCGCCACGCTGATTCCCGGCAGAGCAAGCGCTGCCGCGGCTGCGACAGTTCCGCGCCGCAAAGCGCGGCTGTACTTAGATGACGACTTTGACATCAACATTCCCCTTTCATGAAAGTAGAATGGGGGATTTCCCGATTAAGACCGTAGGAGCATGTCTGATCCAAAGTTTTTTCAATCATGGCTTTCGGAAAATCTAATCCGCCCACGCCGCAACGCAGCGGCGGAGTGATACAGGTAGATTTGATCCTTGTGCCCGGAATCTTGTACTCACTCAAAAACCCCGGATTACCACCCCCTATTCTTTGGACTGATAAGATTTATACCCCATTAAAATGGCATCGAGATTACATTCGGATAGTATGCGCGGCCATGGGTCTAAAATTATTGTCACTGCCCATATCCCGTCATGCTCTCGCGCTTCCCGTGCCCCCCTGTGACGGTCCTGAAGCATAACATGTGCAATTTCGCCACGAGGTCGGGAATTGCGTTTCTTCGCTGCGTCTCTCCGCATGAAGTGCAAGGACGCAACAAAAAAATGACGCAGGTTGGAAATTGTTCAATTTCATCCTGGATCAAA
>DASVYI010000405.1:0-3315 GCA_036392275.1 Nitrosospira sp.
ATTCCGTATTAAAATGGTAGAGATGGTTTAAGCGGTTACACGCATCCATGGGTAAATCAGGAACGGTACAACAGAAGCGAATCGGAAAATTTTGACCCCATTACTCGCCATCGTGGAACGTCTCATGGCAGCCGCGTATCAAGCGGTTCAGTTATTGGATAGCAAAAGCAAGCTATTGAATAGCTGTAAGAATTTACAGGTATCTTAGGGCTGATACGTTCAGGTGATCTGGTAGAATAAAATGCCGGTAGGCAGTGAAGTAAGGAAATGTAAAGGGATGAGCAGGTAGAGAAATAAATTGCTCAGGGGTGGTGGTCAATCATAAAAGGAAAGCCCGGCGTTGAAGCCGGGCTGGTATACAGGTGGTGTCGCAGTTACAGGATGGTACGGTTCAACCAGGCGCGATTATGCGAGCACTCGGTTGGGCACCGATGATCCGGTAATTTAAGAGGTGGAACCCGGTTCGCGCCGGTGTGCGGCCAAACCGAGCATGAAAAGGCCAAGGGTAAGCATCATCCAGGTTTCGGGTTCGGGGATGGGTGCGGCTACCAGCCGGCCAAAAAGCCCCTCTGTTTCGTCATGTGGGCCCGCCGCAAAATACAGTGCATCGGCCTGGCCGAGGCTTGCGCCATTGCCGAATTGCAGTCCCCACAGGCCATCGATGGACATGACGTTGCCGTGCTCGTCGCGCAAGTAGTCGATAGCCTTGTGGGTAGAGGGATCGAACGCAACGATGGTGCCGTCGCCGAAATTCCCCACAAGCAGCTTGCCGCTATAGATGCCGAAGCCGTCAGGAGCGAAAGCAACACCCCAGGGCGCGTTCAGCAGACCACGATCATCCCACGTGTGCAGCAAGGCGCCGGACGCGTCGAACTCGGCAAGCCGTCCAAAACCTGCGCCATGGGCCTCTTCGCCGCCAAGGATTTGTCCCGGCCTTGAAGGATCTTCCTGTGTCTTGGCGTAGGGCACGAGCAGGTTTGTTCCATCCGGGCCAGTCAGCGTCTGGATATTGAACGGCGCATAATCGCCGGGACGCGTGGTGGCCGAAGCGGAGAAGGGGCTCGCGAACGCAGCCGGATTGCTTACCTCGGCAAAGGTGCCGTCAAAGGTCTGGATGCCCGCGTCGGCCCCGAAATTCGCCACGTGAATGCGGTCATCGCCGGGACCCAGCGCGACGCCGAAATAGTGTGCATCCGCTGGCGAGCGGTCAATGACGAGCTTCGCGAAGGCCGGGCGATCGAAACTGCCGTCAGGATTCTTGCGTTCGGTCCATGCCGAAACCGTTCCGCTATCTGTCGCAAAAATGAATTTTGCCGGTTCGGTGATGGATCCCTGCGTTATCTTGAATTGTGTACCGGGGTTGAATACCACCCCGGTCGGTGTCCCGATCGGAACTGTCGGTCCTCGTGCTGTTGGACCCGGTACGGTCACCAGCCGGAGATCGTCCGAATATAAGGGAGTGCCGCCGACATCGCCAACGAACTGATTTGACGTTCCCCCACCATTACTCTCCACCCAAAAGTGTCCGCCAAAACCGGCCGGCCGGATTGCGATGCCCCAGGCATTGATGAGCGTCGGATCGACGATACTTGCGCCATACGCCCCGGTACTTGCCACCAGGTTCGTCTGCATGTATCCATCTGCATGAGTGGGAATCGACGCGGTTAGAAGCGCGAAAAGGACGCTGCCCGACAACCATGTTTTGCTCTTGTGCCCGATTTTACACGCATTGACTGCGTTCACTTTTCCCTCCATGGCGGTAAATATATTTATATTGCTTCTCAGAAATCCACTATCATCATCCCGCGTATGGCGACCGGCGAGCCCGGGGTAATGTTGTTGTTATTGCTGGCGGAGAGGAAGTAGTGCTTGTTGAGCATGTTCTCGACGTTTACCTGCAGGCGCAGGCGCTTGTCGACTTTCGCGTACATTGCCGCATCCAGTCGCGTGAAACCCGGCAAAACAACCTCGTTATTAACCGAGGCAAACATGTTGCTGCGGGTGATCACACCCAGGGCGACGCCCCACCAGGGCGTGATGTCCAATCGGTTCCACAGCGAGAACGTGTGCCGGGGAACCTGTCCCAAAACCGCTCCGGCCGCTCCGCCTTCCCCTTGTGAGCGGGTGATCCTGCTGTCTTGATACGCATATCCTCCCATCACGCTCCAGGCCGAAGTTATTCTTCCGCTAAGGCCCAATTCGATGCCCTCGCTGCGCTGGGCGTTGGCAAGCAGTAGCCGTACCGGGTTAAGCGGATCGGGGATGGCTACGTTGGTGCGGTCCAGCCGGTAGGCCGCGGCGGTGAAGGCCAGGTTGGGCCGCAGATCCCACTTTACGCCGGCTTCGAGATTGATAAATCTTTCCGGGGTAAGTGCCTGGTTGGTGATTTCCAGTGAGGCCAGCTGATCGCCGGCGCGTGGTACATAGGCCAGGCTATAGTTCCAGTAAATGGAAACCGGTTCGATCGGCTTGAAAATCAGACCGGCGCGCGGCGAGAGCAATCCATTCGTTTTGCTGAGATTCTCGCCGGTACGGTTATTATGTAACTTCAACTCGAAATCGTCGTAGCGCAAACCGAGTATCGCCTGAAATTTGGACCATTTGATCTGATCCTGGAAATAGAGCCCGGTTATGTTTGTGACGACATGGTTGCTTGCGCCGGTGGCATCCAGCCTGAACGTGACCGGGTCCGCCGTTCGTGGATTGATCACCGGCACCAACACCGAACTGAATATATTGTCATCTTCCGGATCGTCGGGGTGATCCGTGCCGGAGAAGACGTCATTGTTGAAGTAACCGGTCTTGCGCAGGTTGTTCGTGATCTGCTGGCCCACCTCGATACCCGCCAACAGTTTGTGTTCCAGCGCTCCGGTATTCAGGGTATATATCAGATCGGACTGGTTGAACACGTTGCTGCGCTTCATGGAACTGTTGTATGCGCCGAGATCGACCATGGTCCCGTCGGGGCTGACTGTGCTGGGAAATATGTTCTGATAAAACTTGTCGTAAACGGCATAGCGTGTGCGATTGCGGAAGGTAATGCCATTGTCGAACGCATGCTCGATCAGGGAGTACAGGCTGAGAACCGTGGTATGCGTCGGGCTGCGGCGAGGGTCGCCAAAGAAGGTAGACACGCTGGTATCGACCGGCCGGCCCATGAACGAGGGAATGCCGCGGTCTGCGATGCGGGCATCGTGAAAATACTCTCCCCCCATGATAATGTTGGTGCGGTCGGTCGGCTTGAGTGTAAGCGTGGGATTGATGCCGTAACGGCTCAAATGGACACCGTCACGGTAGCTGCCGGAGTTTTCATAC
>DASVYI010000406.1:0-2116 GCA_036392275.1 Nitrosospira sp.
CATCAGTGCCGGCTCATTGCGCAGCTCCATGACCACCCCGTGATCCAGAAGCCGTCCCTGGGGCGAAAGGTAAATCACCTTTGTCCTGGCAGCACCGCTGGCTGCCTGCCTGTTCCTGGCCGCCGCAATGGCTTTTTCCAGCGGCTGCGCCAGCATCAGCATTCCCGGTCCGCCACCGTAGGGACGATCATCTATCGTCCGGTAACTGTCCGTGGCGAAGTCGCGCGGATTCCAGGTGTGCAGCCGGTAAATTGCGTTTTCGTGCGCCCGGCCCGTTATCCCATGCCTCGTGACGGCATCGAACATTTCCGGGAACAGCGTGACGACATCGATCTCACAGGTCATGTTGGGTCATGTTCACCGGTCATGACTAATAATCCAGACCCCAATCCACCGTGATTCGGGAAGCGCTCAAGTCAACCCTGGAAATGGCCTGAGCGATGAAGGGGATCAATCTTTCCCTTCCATGCTCTTTCAAACTTTGCACTTGAAGCACATCGTTGGCGCCGGTCTCGAGCAATCCGGTTACCTTCCCCAGCGATTCACCCTCCAGGTTAACGACCTCAAGGCCGATCAGGTCCGACCAGTAATAACCATCCTTACCGCTCTTCGACAGGACGGGCAATTGACTGCGGGGGACCGCGACCTGGAGACCTTTCAGCCGCGCCGCCGCGGTACGGTCGGAATGATGCTCAAGCAAGGCGGTCAACACACTTCCGTGAACGGCGCACCCATTGACCTTTACTTCGCGCCACTGGCCATCGCCTCGGCCGAGCCACCATGCCGGATAATCCGCCAGCCCATCCACATATTCGGTATAGGGAAGAACCTTGATCCAGCCTAATATACCGTAGGGGCCAACAATGTGCCCCATTACCACCATCGGTTCTGTTACTTTGCCTAGCTCAGCTTCCTGCGGCTTTTTGCTTTGCACCAAACTGCCTGACCAGTCTCATCACAGTCTCCGACAACTGCGCACCGCGCGATTGCCAAAACGTGACACGATCCAGTTGAACACGCAATCCCTCTTCGCCTTCCGCCGCCCGGGGATTATAAAAACCCACGCGCTCGATGAACTTGCCATCGCGAGCGTTGCGCGAATCCGCTACTACCATGTTGAAAAACGGGCGTTTCTTGGCACCGCCTCGCGCCAGTCGAATAATGACCATGTATGTGCCTATGGTGAGGTGAGAGGTCCGAAACCGAAAAGGGTGTGATTTTACGGTAAATTTTGCTTGTTTAGCAAGCAAAAAATAGTTTATCGTCGTGGAAGGCGTCCGGTTGTCAGCCCGGTCGTCAGCCCTTTGGTAACCGGCCGATACCTCCCGCGCCGGTTACCAGAAATGGCGGATTTGCTGAAACCGCTTTTGACAGTCTATGCGATGAGCATTGGTGGATTCCATCCGCAGCCTATTACAACCCTACTCCACCCTGCTGTCCAGCCCGGTCTCGGCGATTTCGGCGGCCCGCAACAACGCCTTTGCCTTATTCTGGGTCTCGACCCATTCGTTGTGAGGTACGGAATCGGCAACGATGCCGGCGCCCGCCTGCACATGCAACCTGTTTTCCTTGATGATGCCAGTGCGGATGGCGATGGCCAGATCCATGTCACCGTTGAATCCCAGGTATCCGACGGCCCCGGCGTAGATTCCCCGCTTGGAAACTTCCAGTTCATCGATGATTTCCATTGCACGCACTTTGGGAGCCCCGCTCACGGTGCCCGCCGGAAAGGTGGCGCGCAATACGTCCATTGCCTTCAGGCCGGGCTTGAGCTTGCCATCCACGTTGGAAACGATGTGCATCACATGGGAATAATGCTCGATCTGCATGTTCTCCGTAACCGCGACCGTGCCCGTTTGTGCAACGCGGCCCACATCGTTTCGTCCCAGATCCATCAGCATGACGTGTTCCGCGCGCTCTTTTGGATCGGCCAGCAGATCGGCCGCCAGCGCCGCGTCTTCCTGCACGGTTTTACCGCGGGGCCTGGTCCCCGCGATAGGGCGCACGGTCACGGTTTCGCCTTCCAGCCGAACCAGTATCTCCGGTGACGCGCCCACCACATGGAAGTCGCCAAAGTGATAATAAAACATGTATGGCGACGGATTGAGGCTGCGCA
>DASVYI010000407.1:0-3592 GCA_036392275.1 Nitrosospira sp.
AGTCGCCTCCACAATAAAAACCCCGGAGTTGCTGAATGCGATCTTTGCGGGTATTTCACTTGGCAAATCCGCCCGGGCAATGTGCGTCGAGGTTGGCATCAGCCAGAGGGTTTTATGGAACTGGCTAGCGAGCGATGAAGAGCTCATGCGGCAATACCTTCGCGCCAAGGAGCTCTGCGTGGATGCCTATGCCGAAGAGATCATCGAAATTTCCGATGATGGATCGAGAGATACCTATATCGACGAGAAAGGCCGGGAAGTGACAAATCGTGAGGTCATCGCGCGTGCGCAGTTACGAATCGATGCACGCAAATGGTATGCGGCAAGGCTGGCGCCAAAAAAGTATGGAGACAAACTGCCAGCCACGCATGAAGCGGGCGATGCCAAGAAGGCGGCAGTGCACCGTGTCGAGGTGGCTTTTGTCGCCGCGGGAGAGGCCGGTGAGTAAGGGTTCAATCATAATCTTTGTAACATGCAGTGCATCATGACCGTGCATAGGGCGGAATTTCCTGAAAAACTCAGGTTTCTTTTCGAGCCGGCACGTTACAAGGTTTTGTTCGGCGGAAGAGGTGGCGCCAAATCCTGGGGCGTGGCCCGGGCTCTATTGATTCAGGCAGCCGCGAGCCCGTTGCGCATTCTATGCGCCAGAGAATTCCAGAACTCAATCGCTGAGTCAGTGCATCACCTGTTGCAGTCGCAAATCGCAGCAACCGGCCTGGGTTCATTTTATGAAATACAGGCCGGCCTGATTCGAGGCACTAATGGATCGGAATTCGTGTTTGCCGGGCTGCGCAATAACGTCACCAAGATCAAGTCATTTGAAGGCGTGGACCGGGTTTGGGTGGAGGAAGCCCAGACAGTCAGTAAATCGAGCTGGGAAGTATTCATTCCGACCATTCGGAAAGAGGGTTCCGAGATTTGGTTGACGTTCAATCCCGAACTCGAAACGGATGAGACGTATCAACGGTTTGTCGTCAATCCACCTACTGGCGCCAGGGTCGTAAAGATCAACTGGGATGACAACCCATGGTTTCCCGAAACGCTGAGGCGAGAGAAGGACGATCTCGAGATGCGCGATCCGGATGCCTATCAGAATGTCTGGGAAGGTAATTGCCGGGTAACGCTCGATGGCGCAATTTATGCCCGGGAGTTGAGGTTGGCGCAGGAAGAGGGGCGCATACGCAGCGTGCCCTATGATGCAGCCAAGCCGGTGCATACCTTCTTCGATCTGGGTTGGGCCGATAGCACGAGTATATGGTTTGCTCAAACGGTGAGCGGGGAACTGAGATTGATCGACTATTACGGCAACAATCAAATGCCGATACAGCACTACATCGGCGTGCTGCAAAACAAGGGCTACCTCTACGGTACCGACTGGCTGCCGCACGATGCCAGGGCAAAGGAGCAGGGTAGTGGACGCAGCATCGAGGAGATCATGATTGCGGCCGGGCGAAATGTTCGCATCGTGCCAAAGTTATCCGTTCCGGACGGCATCAATGCGGCCAGGACAATATTCAGTCGTTGCTATTTTGATGAACAGAAGTGCGCGGAAGGATTACAGAGTTTGAGACACTATCGTTATGATGTTGATCCGGATACGAAACGGTTCAGTGACCGTCCCTTACATGATTGGTCCTCCCATGCTGCGGATGCATTCCGATACTTAGCCGTTGCGATAGAGGAAGATAGACCTGCCGCAAGCGCACGTGGCGTGCGCATGTCCGGATGGAGGGCGTAATGAGCGCCGGTACAGGGGAAGTTCGGATCACTGCAGATATAACCGTCGAGGCGTACGACAAGATCTGCCGTGATATTCGCGAGCAGCCGAAATGGCGGCATGACTCGGATGTCGATTGCGGTTATTACGACGGCTCTCAGCTCAGGCAGGAGGTCATCCAGAGGCTCAAGGATGCGGGCATTCCTCCCCAGGATTCGAATCTGATCAAGCCAACCATCAATGCCGTTCTGGGTCTGGAAGCGCGCAGCCGCGTGGATTACAAAGTCACGTCGGATGACGAGAGCCAAGCCGAGATAGCAGAAGGGCTTTCAGCGCGGATAAAGGAAGTCGAAACCGAGTCCAGAGCGGACCGGGCCATGTCGGATGCCTATTCCAGCATGATACGCGCCGGTATCGGCTGGGTGGAGGTTTCACGCGAATTCGATCCGCTGAGATATCCCTACCGCGTGCGGGAAGTGCACCGCAACGATATCCATTGGGACTGGACGGCGCGAGAGCCGGATTTGTCGGATGCGCGTTACCTGCGCCGGGACAAATGGGTGGATCGGGTTCAGGCAATGCAAATGTTCCCGGAACAGTCTGATCTGATCCAGAACACATGGACAGGCTGGAATCAGATAGATGTTTACGACGGCCAGGATTGCGGCATGGCGCGGGCTTACGAGGTCGAGCAGACCTGGGGGCGCAATCAGGAGGATTATCTGAATCGTAACTCGGGCATGGCGCGGCTTTCCGAGTTGTGGTACCGGCACTATGAGGACGGGTATGTGCTGGCGCTACCCAACGGAAAAATAATCGAATACCGCGAGGATAATCCGTACCATCAGGCGGCGGTCGCGCAGGGGCTGGTGCAGGTGCAGAAATCACTGCTGCCGAAAGTGCGGGTATCGATCTGGCTGGGGCCGCACAAACTGACGGATATGCCCAGTCCGCTGCCGCATACGGATTTTCCCTACGTCCCGTTCTGGTGCTTTCGGAAAGACCGCAGCCGCGCGCCCTACGGCCTGATTCGCGACATGCGCGGTCCGCAGGATCAGGTCATCGACCTCGATATTCTGCTGTATGAGGTCCTGAACTCGGTCAAGGTCGAAGTCGATAACGACGCGCTCGATCTGAGCCAGAATACCTATCAAGAAGTGGCAAACAACATCAGCAGCTTGCGCTCGATGACGGTTTTGAACGCTCAGCGCAGGAATGCCGATGGATTCAAGGTGACGCGCGAGCATCAGCTCGCCGCGCAAGTATTCCAGCTGATGCAGGAGCGCAAGCGCAGAATCGAAGAGGTAGGCGGAATATACCGTGCCATGCTGGGAGCAGATACGTCGGCCACCAGCGGTGTGGCCATCAACAGCCTGGTGGAACAGGGCTCCACCGTGCTGGCGGAGCCCAACGATAATTTCCGTTATGCACGGAGATTGGTCGGTCAGCAGCTTCTGGCATTCATCAAGCAGGATATGCTGACCAATGAAACGGCTGTGGCGGTGAAACAGGGCGCCAAACGGAAGATCATCCATTTCAATCGCCACGCCGTGACGGATGCCGGGCCAGTGGTCGAGAATGATATCGCTACGGCGCACGTCAAGGTTGTACTCGAAGATATCCCGGCCACACCGAGCTTCCGGGCGCAGCAATTGCAGGCTTTCACTCAGATCGTAAGTGCGGCGCCACCGCAGTATCAGGCAGTCCTCTATCCGGCGATGCTCGAGTTATCCGACGTGCCGAACCGGCATGAGCTGGCGGATCAGTTGCGCAGAGTGAGCGGCATTGATGGTGAATATAAACCAGATCAGATTGTGCGGGAGGAAATGCGGACGAGCGGATAAAGCAGAAATCGATAACGGATGCGCCAATAAA
>DASVYI010000408.1:0-10217 GCA_036392275.1 Nitrosospira sp.
CGGTAACAGACCCGTTATATGGAGCGTCAGCCCAATCCACACAACCCAGCCGATAAACCGCTCCCATGGATGCAGCCATTCCTGGCTGGAGAAGACCCTGCGAAGCGCATAGACGGTGACGCGGATAAGCGCGAGGGCGAACAACAGTGGTATGGCAACGTTAAGGAGATGGGTCTTATACCAATGGCCCAGCGCCCATTTGCCCGCAACGACCAGGACAAGCGCGAAAAGAGGGAACATGAGCCGGCTCATGCTGTTCACGCTGATACTCAATGTCAGCCCGGCGCTCACCCGCGAAGTCATGCGCTTTGCGAATTGACTCTGTAGCCGCCATGCGAGCCCCAGACAGGCGAGCAGCACGGCAATTTGCCATAGCGTGCTGATTTCCCGCACATCCGTGATCAGGTTGTGTAGCAGGCTGTGGAGTTCGTTATTGGGTTGCATCAGGGAATTTCTGAACAAGCCCCCTTGAGGGTCAATTTATAACCGGGTCTGGAACTGCAATGATCCTAAATCCGCCCTGTAGCGAACTTACCAGAAGGTGAAGATTAAGTTTCTCAAAAAGTCTTTGTGGATCATAGCAGTAAATTAAAAAAAGAGCGGTCAACTGCCGGATTTAGGTTAATTCCAGTGCCGCGGCGAAAAATCCGTCCGTGCCTTGCACATGGGGTGACAGCCGCAGGAATACGCCGGTATCGAGCCCTATTTTCTGTTGCGCGAGCAGCTCGGAACAATTCAGCAGCACGAACCGCGGATGGCCGGCCAGAAAATGCTCGACGATTTCCTGATTCTCTTCCGGCAGGAAACTGCACGTCGCATAAACAAGCCTTCCCCCAGGCTTGAGCAGATGGCTTGCGGAGGACAGGATCGCTGCCTGCTTGCGCCTGAGTTCCTCAATGCTCTGCGGGGATTGCCGCCATTTCAAATCCGGGTTGCGGCGCAGCGTGCCCAGGCCGCTGCATGGTGCATCCACCAGCACGCGGTCGATCTTTCCCGCCAGACGTTTGACCTTGATGTCATTTTCATTTCCGATGAGCTGTGGAAACAAGTTGGACAAGCCGGAACGCTTGAGGCGCGGTTTCAGGTTGTTCAACCGCTTTTCGGAATTATCGAAAGCATAGATTCGTCCCTGTGAATGCATCATCGCGCCCAGCATCAACGCCTTGCCACCGGAACCCGCGCAGAAATCGACCACCATGTCGCGCCGCTTCGGGGCCACCAGATAACCCAGCAGTTGACTGCCTTCGTCCTGCACTTCCACTTTACCGCCGACGAACAGATCGTGCCGGTTGATCGCCGGCTTGCCGGCCAGCCGGATGCCCACGGGTGAATACCGAGCCGGGTTTCCGTCGATCCCGTCCCTTCGAAGCAGCGCAAGTACTTCGTTGCGATCCGCCAGCAGTGTGTTTACGCGCAAGTCCAGCGGCGCGGGCTGTTGCAGCGAACGCCCCAGGGCGAGGATCTCGCTTTCCGGCATGAATCTGCTCAGCTTTTCCATCAGCCAATCGGGAAATTCAGCCCGGATGGCAAGCGGCTGCGATTCTGTAGATATGGCCTTGATGCCGGCCAGCAATTTCGCTTCCGCTTCGCTGACGAGGGGCACGAGCTCGCGCAGATTCAACCCGTGAAATTTAACGAGGTAGGCGAGCAGCAGTGATCGCGGCGTAGCACTGCGAGTGGCATTCTCAAGAAAAAACCGGTGGCGCAGAATACCAAATACGGTTTCGGCGACAAACGCCCGGTCACTTGCGCCCAGGTTCGGATGGTCGCGAAAAAAATTCCGCAGTATCGAGTCGGCAGGAAATGCCAGCGGGAGCACGGCGCGCAGCGCGGCGGTAGCCATCTCCAGATGAGCGGCGGCGAGACGCATCTATTGTTGATTCCGCAAAAGTAGGGGCGAAACTGAGGCGCAGAGGAGGCGAAAGGGAAGAAGCAACGGGAGTCCCGGCTACACATAACTACACATGATTACACATACAGACACCAGAAATCGCCGGATTGCTGAATGAACGACTTATCCGCAATCCTTGTCGCCCCCGGTCTTCAGGTTCATTGCAGGCGCCCCTGCTTCAGGCTGTTCGCCTGTTCTCCATAGCTTATTTTTGTGACCATCTGGTCGGTCACGATGCCCATTTTCTCGTGCGAGATGATGCGTACCGGCAGCATGTGGTAATCGACGGCGAGCCATATCTTCTTATCGCGCACATTCTCATCCTCATTTCCATCCTTGTTCAACTGCTTTGTGAGAACGATGGTTTCCAGTTTGCCCATCGGCGTCTCCAGCGTTTCCTTGCCCACCGTGTAACGTACTTGCTCCACCCGCTTTCCATCGGTTTCATGCAGGTGTACCACCTTGCCGGGAACGGAGGAGAACATGAAGCTGTAAGGCAGGCTCAGCTTGTCTTGGGCATCCGCGGGCAGGGATCTCAGTTCTTCCCTGCCTTTGAACTGAAGCGTCAATGATTTCTTGTTCCAATCGAAAATAGCGATCTTGGGTAGCCGCTTGCCGTGATGATCCGAAAAGCGCGCGGGACGCAGCACGCCTTTCGCCGTAATCGTGCCCTCGCTGTCACGTATGACATTGTCCGGTTGCGTCAGCGCCAGCAAGCCTTTCGCCCGCCCCTCGCTGTAAATGCTGTAGCTGCGCGTACCATTTTCCTGTTTGATTTCGAGCGTCTCGTTTACCTCTCCCTCCAGGGTTCCCGATGTAATCGAGTAACTGATATCGATGCGGGAAGGGATTCCGGCGCCAAATGCGGGAAGAACTGCAAGGGTGGACAAGCCGAATCCAAACAGCGAGAGGGAGGATAGGGAGGCTAAAAGCAATCGTTTCATCAGTTTCATCAATGCTCCTTTTTCATAATCCTGGCGAATACAATACCGAGTCGGCCGCCATGGCATCCAGGGCATGGTTCACCTCGACGCGGTTACCGGTGAGCTTCAGCCGTCCTTGCATGAACCAGCGCACAGCCTCGGGATATACGCAATGTTCCTGATGCAACACGCGTGCGGCGAGTGTTTCCTCGGTATCGCCTGGCAGAACCGGGACCGCCGCCTGAATGACAATCGGACCGCAATCCATTTGCGGAGTGACGAAATGCACGGTACAGCCGTGTATTTTTACCCCTTCTTTCAAAGCCTGCCGGTGAGAGTAAAGTCCCGGAAATGCGGGCAATAGTGAGGGGTGAACGTTCATCAGCTTCCCCTGGTAGCGGGTCACGAAACCCTTTTCCAGAATATGCATGAAACCGGCAAGCGCGATCAAGTCTGGCTTGCAGGCATCAATCGTTTCCGCCAGCGCAGCGTCGAATGCTGCACGATCCGGGTAAGACCGCCTATCCACCACTCTGGTTTCAATTCCGTGCATTTTTGCGATTTCCAGACCGGGTGCGTCGGGGCGGTTACTGACGACCGCGCTGAATTTCGCCGGCAGTTTTGCCTCGATCAATGCCTGCATATTACTGCCGCGGCCGGAGATGAGGATCACAAGAGATTTCACGGCAGCGGCACACGGGTGCGGGAAAACGCCGGGATATCCGCGATCATTCGATAATGGTTCGGGCCGGGTTTGCGTGCCGCGCCTGAACCGTACCGATATGCCACACGGTTTCTCCGGCGGACCGCAATAACGCCATCGCGCTATCCGCAAGTGCCGGCGCTACGATCACCACCATGCCAATGCCGCAGTTGAACACGCGATGCATTTCGCTATCCGTTACGTTGCCCTGCCGCTGCAGCCATTTGAAAAGGAGGGGCAGCTCCCATGCTTCTTTTCGCAATACCGCGCTGACGCCGTCCGGCAGAATGCGCGGGATATTTTCCACCAATCCGCCGCCGGTGATATGCGCCATGCCTTTCACGGGAACCTGCTCCATCAGCGCGAGCAGCGGTTTCACATAAATGCGGGTCGGCGCCATGATAACGTCTATCAACGTTTTTCCGTCGAAATTGGCCGACAGGTTGATATCATTTTTTTCGATGATCCTGCGGATCAGTGAATAGCCGTTCGAATGCGCGCCGCTGGAGGCAAGGCCCAGAATTGCGTCGCCTTCCCGGATGGCTGCTCCGCTGACGATACGGTCTTTTTCCACCACGCCCACGGCGAAGCCTGCAAGATCGTATTCTCCTTCGGGATACATGCCCGGCATTTCCGCCGTTTCTCCGCCGATCAGAGCGCACCCCGCCTGTTCGCAACCCGCCGCGATGCCTTTTATGACCCGGGTGGCGGTATCCACGTCCAGCTTGCCGCAGGCAAAGTAATCCAGGAAGAACAGCGGTTCTGCCCCCTGTACCAGGACATCATTGACACTCATCGCCACCAGATCGATGCCGATACTGTCATGTCGGCCGGACTGGAAGGCAAGTTTCAGCTTGGTGCCCACGCCATCGGTGCCTGATACCAGCACCGGGTTACGGTATTTTCTGGAAATCTCGAACAGCGCCCCGAAGCCGCCGATGCCCGCGAGCACTTCCGGCCGCATGGTGCGTTTCGCATAGGGCTTGATGTTTTCCACCAGGCGGTCGCCCGCGTCGATATCCACCCCCGCCGCGCGGTAGGAAAGTGAAACGGAATCCGGATTTTTCTCACTGGATGAAGTCAAGTTGAGTTCTCGCCTCGTTGCAGATAGAGTGTCGCTTTTTAAAAAGAAGCCGATTTTACCGCAAATGACGCAAGTGACGTGAGTGCTGTTCGGGCACGAAGCATCTGATCCTGAATCGGGACGAATTTTCAAGCCATTCGTCCAGGCACTGAATTTTTGCCATGTGCGTGCCGGTATGGCCGCAACCCCTCCGGTTCTTTTTTCTTTCCGTCATGAAACAGTTGCCGCTGGACATTATTCCTTCACCGCCGCCCACACTGGCCAATTTCGTGCCGGGGCGCAATGTTGAATTGTTGCAAACCCTGAATAATGTCGTGACGGGTCAGGAACGGGAACGGTTCATTTATTTATGGGGCGGACCGGGTTGCGGCAGAAGCCACCTTCTGCAGGCAATAGCGGGAATATGCATGCGCGGCAAAATGAATGTAGCCTATTTCTCCTGCGAACCGGAAACCGATTTCATCGCCGGCAGCGAGGCCGATTGCGTCACCGTGGATGACGTGGATCGTCTTGGCGCCAAGGCGCAAATCAGCTTGTTTAATCTCTATAATCACATTCGTGACGAAGGCCGCGCGTTTCTTCTGGTAAGCGGCCCGGCGGCTCCGGCACGGTTGCAGTTGCGCGCAGACCTCATCACGCGCCTGGGGTGGGGGTTGGTTTACCAGGTTCATGAATTGACAGACGAGGAGAAAATGAAAGCCATGAAAAACCATGCCGCGGGACGCGGGCTTGATCTGCCGCGGGAGGTTTGCGATTACCTGCTGCGGCACGGGCGGCGTGATCTGCCGTCATTGATGGCTATGCTCGATGCGCTCGACAGCTTCTCGTTGGCCAGCCAGCGCAAGATCACCATTCCATTGGTGCGTGAATTACTCCAGGCGCCGACATCATGAATCTCGCCCTGTTTGACCTCGACAATACCCTCCTGGCCGGTGACAGCGACTTTGAATGGGCTCAGTTCCTGATCGAGAAGCGGGTACTCGACCGTGAAGTGTACGAGGCGCGCAATGTGGAATTTTATGAGCAGTACAAAGCCGGAACGCTCGATATACACGAGTTCCTGGATTTCCAGTTGAAGCCGTTGTCGCGGCATCCCCGCAGCCAGCTCGACGCCTGGCACAGCGAATTCATGCAGACCAGAATTGCGCAATTGATAGCACCGGGTGCGCGAGAATTGATTAAACGGCATCTGCTCGGCCATGACCTGTGCGTCATCATCACCGCGACGAACAGCTTCGTCACGGGACCCATCGCACGGGCGCTGGGAATCAGCAATCTGATCGCCACCGAGCCGGAGCAAAAAGATGGCGAGTTCACAGGCAAGGTTCAGGGTGTTCCCTGCTTCAGGGAAGGCAAGATAACACGATTGGAAAGCTGGCTGGATGATCGCAACCTGACGTGGCTGTCGTTTCTGGAGAGCTGGTTTTATAGTGACTCGCTGAACGATATTCCGCTGCTGGATAAAGTGACCCATCCGGTGGCGGTGGACCCTGACGCGACACTCAAGGGTCATGCGGAAAAAAAGGCCTGGCCTGTCATCAGTCTGCGGTGACGTTGGAGTCCATGGACGAGTGGTAAGTCCGGGCAATGGCATCCCGAGGTTATTCCTATGTTGACGGGATTCACTGTGTGATTGACGCCAGACACCGCTCGTTGCTGCTCGTTCTCTTCGTTCTGCTCACCGCTGGCAGTTTGTTTACCGGGTTACTGTTTGGCAGTGTCGACATTCCTTTTTCCGGGATTGCTCAAGCGCTGCTGTCACCCACCGATAGCACTGCTCATCAGATTGTCTGGCAGCTTCGCGTGCCGCGGGTGCTGGCCGCATTTGCCTGCGGTGGCTTGCTGGCCCTGGCCGGGGCGCTTTTGCAGGTCTTGTTACGCAACCCGCTGGCTGATCCGTACATCCTTGGCGTGTCCGGCGGCGCAGCGGTGGGTGCGCTTATGGCAATGCTGCTCGGATGGAGCGTTCTGTGGATCAATGTGGCGTCGCTGGCAGGCGCATCCGCCGTGATCGCCCTCGTGTTCGGCTTGAGCTTTCGCGCCGGTGACTGGAATCTCTACCGGTTGCTACTGACGGGCGTGGTGTTATCCGCCGGCGGCACCGCACTGATTACCTTGATCCTGACCCTGGCGCCCGCCAGCGATGTAAAAGGCATGCTGTTCTGGCTGATGGGGGACGTTTCCCGCGCCGGAGAGCTGCTGCCTGCGTGGGCGGTATTGATTGTTGTGATGATCATGAGCATGCTCTTTTCGGGTAGCCTGAACGTTCTCAGCCTGGGCCAGATAAAAGCGAAAACGCTGGGTGTGGCGGTGCTGCCGTTGCAGCTCGGGATATATTTTTGTGCTTCGCTGGCAACCGTCGCGGCACTGATGCTGGCGGGCGCCGTGGGTTTTGTCGGGCTGATCGTGCCGCACGCCGTGCGTTTGCTGGGTGTCAGCGACTTTCGCTGGCTTCTGCCCCTATCTGTGCTGCTAGGAGGCAGCTTCCTAACACTGGCGGACACCCTGGCCCGGACGCTGTGGGCGCCTCAGCAATTGCCAGTTGGCGTGCTCACCGCATTGCTGGGCGTACCGATGCTGCTGATACTGCTGTCGAGAAAGCATTGATCGTTTTGAGTTTGTTTTCGGGGAATTTATTTTCTGGGAGAGTCTATCCTCTGATGAGCCGGCTTCGTTATAGCGTACGGGAATAGCGGATGAGCTCGATATTCCCGGGATCAATCAGTGAGCGACCCATGGAATTGTCTCCAGGGGTAGTTCATCTCTGGTATATATCCGTTGCAGATAAAAAGATTCCATTCGACTACCATCTTTCCCTTCTGGACGAGGAAGAACGATGCCGGGCGAGCCGGTTCCGTTTTGACCGCGATCGTGTCCGGTTTGTCCTGGGTCGCGGTTCCCTCCGCTGCCTGCTGGCGCGATACACGGATTCCTCTCCTGCCGATATCCAGTTCAAGCAGAACCGCTACGGCAAACTGTACCTCCAGTATCCAGCCAGTTCGATACGGTTCAATATCACGCATTCCGAGGGCTGCATAATCCATGCGCTTGCCCAGGAAGCCGAGGTCGGGGTAGACATTGAAGCCATCCGCGACGCCGCGGGCGTCTCATCGATTTCCTCACACTTTGCTCCCGGCGAGCAAGCATGGCTGCTGGGGGCTGATTTTCAGGAGCGGGATAACGTGTTTTTTACCTTTTGGGTTTGTAAAGAGGCCTATATCAAGGCTCTTGGCCGAGGCCTTTCAAAGCCATTGAACAGCTTTGAAATCAGCCTTGCAAAGCGAACGAAAGGAATGGAGTTGGGAATGGAAGGGGTAGAGGGAATGGAGGCAAAGATTCTTTCCGATTCCGATGATAAGACTGCCCAGGCTTCGTGGAGGCTGCTGCTTTTCGAACCCAATCGGAACGTCCTGGGCTGCCTCGCCGCCAACGCCACTTGTAAAGTGGCAGAGCTGCTCGAATACAGCTCAGGCAGGCTGTTGCGGCGTATGGCTCTGATGTAGATGATAGCTCTGCATCGAACCATCACCGGCGTCAGCGGGTCTGGACGAAGCATTGAATGAATGCATCCCCAGTGTCGCTTTTGACATAATCCGTGGTCGCGTATGACGCATAGGATCGGCGCTCCACGATGACGCGATCGAAATGATAGACGAATTGCCATCGCAGTACCGGCCGCGTGGAAAAGCAGGGGATAAAAACCCCGCCATGCCGCAGGGTGCGCGTTACCGCCGGCATGACCTCGGCCCACAGGGCCTCGTCATCCCACAGCGAAACCGGGACAAGGTAGGGATCGAAAAAAATGCCGTCGAGGCTCCCCGATTCGATCTCATGGATATATTCGAAAAAATCCGCGTGAACGATCTTCAGCGCTGGTGGAGGCGACGGATTCCGTTCGTTAAAAAGATCGATCACCTCGGGAAATTTCTCGATAACGGTGTGGTGCCGCGTGGCCGGGTTGCCCGCAATACGCAATGCCGAAATACCCAGTCCCAGGCCCACCTCCAGAAACCGCGAACCGTATTCGCAAAGGATGTCGGCCGATTCCCACATCAATGTCCTTTCCCATCCCTGCATGGCCTGACCGTCTTCGATGTAGAGGGTAACTTCGCCACTATTTCCCTCGATGAGTTTGATCTCAGGGTTTTCTATTTGCCGTATGGCGCTCATTGCGCTTCCTCCTCAAAATGCGTTTCAACCACGACGTCGGCAGCGGCAAAACGAGCCAGCAGCGCCTTTAGATCCTCGGAGAATACCAGCTCCCCAAGAGCGGAAACTTTTGCCCGGTGCCGCCAGCGCGGCAACACCTCGATTTTCGGCAGCAGAGTGTTCTGCACTTGGGCTGCTGCCAGGACTGGAGACAAACCGGCAATGGTCGGAGTTTCGAAAATCTGTTGTAGCGGAACTTCGATACCGAGCTCGTCCCGCAGCCGTGATATTACTTGAGTCGCAAGGAGCGAATGTCCGCCCATGGCAAAGAAGTTGTCATGAATTCCGACATGCCCGACATCAAGTATCTGCTTCCAGATTGCCGCCAGCTTCGCCTCGGTGCCGGTGCGGGGCAGGATAATGGCTTCGTTTTGCAATTGAGGCACGGGCAGGGCCAACCGATCGATCTTGCCGCTGGGAGTCGTCGGCAGCTCTTCAAGTACCACGAATATGGAGGGCACCATATAATCCGGCAACCGATGAGTGAGGTACCGGCGAAGATCGTCACCGGCCGGGGGCTGACCCACAATCGCTGTACCCGCTGCATCCGCGGAATCCGCCGGGCCTGCCGACACATACGCGACCAGCCGCCGTTCGCCAGCGTGTTCATCCACGATAACCACTGCTTGTCGTACTTCGGGAAACTCGAGAAGCTTATGTTCGATCTCGCCCGGCTCGACGCGATAGCCGCGAATCTTCACCTGAAAATCCCGCCGCCCGATAAATTCTATGCTGCCGTCCGGAAGCCGGCGTCCAAGATCGCCGGTGTGATAAAGCTGCAGCCCCTCCGCATCGGATCCAAATGTCGCGATACCGCCCTGCCGCCAATAACCCGGGGCGATGACGGGGCCGCGCAGCACGATTTCACCGGGGCAGTACACGTCAGCCGGTTGGCCGGCGTCATCCATCAGTAGAACTTCAATGCCGTCAACTGGATAGCCAACGGGTACGGTTTCGCGCATGAGCACGCTGTTTCTATCGATGAAGCATTGCAGTGCCATCGTTGATTCCGTGAGTCCATAACCATTGACCAGCAGGCAATCCGGCGGAAAGTGCTCGCGGAACAAATCCACATCGCGCCGGTACACGGGTTCACCGCCGAGGGCGACAAGGCGCAATTTTTCAAGACGCTCCGTTCCGGTTAGTGCATTGACCAAGTGCCGAAACACCGTCGGCGTGGAGTGAAACACTGTAATCTTTTGCTCCACCAGGCAATCGACAAGCGCTTCAACGCCATGCTCCCGCACGGAAACCGGATAAACTGCGGCACCGTTAAACAGGGCGCCGAATATATCCTGAACAGCAGCGTCAACGCTGAATGAAGAGACAAAGGTTAGCCGGTCGCCAGCGCACAAATGGAGGTTGTTAGTGTAGTTCCGGACTTGAGCAAGAATATTCCGGTGAGTC
>DASVYI010000409.1:0-2476 GCA_036392275.1 Nitrosospira sp.
TTTATACAATGTGGAATAATCTTCTGTATATGGAAGGTGGAGGCTACACCAGTCTTCCGCGGAATGTGCAGCAGGGAATCGGAACGTTCGACGCAGGGCAAAACCGGATCGAGGGCGGCGCGCCTTACTGGCGTGTCGCGCTTCAGCGCAATTGGCACGGGCACTACGGCGCAATCGGCTCTTTCGGGATGAGAGCGAACGCCAATCCGCAGCGTATGCAGGGTGCGGGTACCGACCAGTACACGGATTTCGGATTCGACGCCACATATCAGTATCTGGTGAATCCACGGCACATCTTCGAGCTCAATGCTACCTATGTTCGCGAGCACCGCGACCTGAATGCCAGCGCAGCGTTAGGTTTTGCGGAGAAGAAGCACGGGAGCCTCGACGTGGTTCGCGTCAGAACCGGATACACTTTCCGCCAGACTTATGCGCTCAGTCTGGGTTACGCGCAGACCACGGGGACGCGGGACAACGTCATATTCTCTCCCGATCCCGTTGGCGGCAGTTTGTCGGGCAAGCCGAATAATCAGGCCTTCATAGCCGAGGTGAGCTATACCCCATTCGGCAAGAGTGACTCGGTTTTATCCACTTTTGCAAATCTCAGGCTCGCGGTGCAGTACATCCATTATTTCCAGTTCAATGGCGGGTTTCACAATTATGACGGATTTTCGCGCAACGCCCCCGGCAACGATACGGTATATTTGAATGGCTGGCTGGCATTCTGAATAAGCCGAAGGTATTTTTACGCCCCCGCTTTTCGCCAAAGTTTGCCAAAGGTTCTGCCATTGGTGCGGCACGGAGGCGGAAATCCGGCCGCAAATATCCGCTAACCCGGCATGCGCCGGCGCACCATCGCTCCGATCAAGCCCAAATTGGCCAGCAGCATCGCATAGGTTTCGCATGGCGGCAATATGTCGCATTTTCGCCGATTCTGCGGCTGAGAAGATACTAATCCCGCGTTCGCCGAAAGATGGGCCGGATCAGCATGGTTATTTTGGGTGGTTCCGCAGGGAAATCCCCACGATGTGCGCAAGGTTCCGTGGGCAGGAACGCCGTATTCAGGATCATATCCAGGCCTTGGGGAGTTTTCTGATCCTGCTTGCCGACTATTCGGTAATTCCACTCTTATGTCCAGTCAGCTCGCCAATCACAGTGATCAATTCTAACGAGTCGACAGGTTTGGAAAGATGTCTCTGATAGCCGGCGTCCCGCGCCTTGGCCGCATCATCCGGGCGCGCAAATGCCGTGAGCGCGATGGCGGGGGTTTGTCCGCCGTCTTTCGCCGGAAGGTTCCTGACTTCATGAATGAACTGATAGCCATTTTTCCCGGGCATTCCAATATCGCTGATAATCACATCCGGTCTTCCGGCTTTTACAAGCTCCAATCCTTCAGCGGCGCTCGCAGCGGTGGTAACGCTGGCTTCGCAGCGGGTCAGTATCCGCTTGATAAGCTCGCGTGCATCCGATTCGTCATCGATTACGAGTGCTTTCAAACCCGCAAGAGAGGGTGTTTTTCCAGGAAATATTTTCCGTTCGGATGTATACCGGTGGGTTCTTGCGCTTTCGTTTTCAGGGGAGAGCGGCAGGTTGACGATGAACGACGATCCTTTACCGGTTCCGGCGCTTTCAGCTCGAACCTCTCCGCCATGAAGCTCGACCAGTTGCTTGACAATGGCCAGGCCCAGGCCGAGACCGCCATACTGCCGGGTTAGCGAAGCGTCGCCTTGCCTGAAGCGATCGAATACGAAGGGCATGAATTCGGGCGAAATGCCCAGGCCCGAGTCATTGATCCGGATTTCCAGGAAAGAACCCCACTGCTCGACGATAATATTTATCCTCCCCCCCTTCGGTGTAAACTTTATCGAGTTCGACAGCAGGTTCCAAAAGATCTGCTGCAAACGGTTGGAATCGCCTAAAATCCAGCCGGCTTGCGGATCGATGGTTTTTGTAAGAATGATTCCTTTGGCTTGCGCCGTGGGTTTTACCGACTCGACCGCTGCTTCGATCAAACTGGTTGCATCCAGCCGCTGCATGTCCAATCTCACTTTACCGGAAATGATGCTGCTCATTTCAAGAAGATCTTCAATCAGTTTATTTTGGGCACGTGCATTGCGTTCGATTGTTTCCAGACCTTTATGGATGTCTTCCTGTTTCATGTTCCCGCTCAGGATGAGCTGCGCCCAACCCAGAATGGCATTCAATGGCGTTCGAAGCTCGTGAGAGAGTGTTGCCAGAAACTCGTCCTTGAGATGGCTGGCGCGCTCCGCTTCGGTTCTCGCGATATGCTCGTTTTCAAGAAGTTGCCTTTTCTCCGCATCAGCTACCGCCAGTGCCTCGCTAAGTTTTGCGACTTCATTGCTGGGGCGCCTGCCGTAGCGGCTTGGACGAATACCGCGCGTGAGACCTGCCACCTGCCGGCCGAGTTCGGCCAGAGGCTGCAATATTCTCAGGCGGGTATAAAAAACCATGCCCA
>DASVYI010000410.1:0-6725 GCA_036392275.1 Nitrosospira sp.
AGTAACCTACAAAAATGTGTTAGTGCAAGACCTGACGCCTTCGGTTCCCCTTGACCCCTTCGATTCCCCTTTCCGATCCCCGCCGACTTCCGGCGGAGATCAATGCCAAAGTGAGCGAAGCCCGTATCGCCGAAATCAGGAATCCGCGAGCCTGACCGTCGCTGGAAAGATAAGTGTGCGGCCAACTTAGAACGCCAACCAACCGCTCAGAAACAGCGTATCGTTACCGACCGCGTTGCGACCTGAGCCATCGTAATTTCGGGTGCCTCCATTGAATTGAAAATAGTGGACATATTGCGCTGCAAGTCGCAGGTTTGCCAGTGACTTTAAGGTTGAGACGGTTTTGCCAAAAGGGGTATAGCTCAGCTCGGCCGTGAAGGCCTGATTGTTCGGTTTGCCCGATCGGCTGCCGCTGATGGGATCGGCAGAGAAATAGATGAGGTTGTCTGCTGTCCCCGAAGTTTGTCCATAAAACAAATTAAGACTGTAAGTTTGCTGGAACGTATACGCCGTCCTGATACGAACCGTATCAAGGCTGCTGGTTTGTTTTTCCGCCAGCCCTAACGCCATGCTGGCGTTCATGTTCCGATTTTCACGTATGTAGGTCGCATTGAGTTCAAAGATATGCGCAAGATTGGCTAAATATTGATATGTGACATCAAATCCAAAGTCAGTGATTTGGTCGGTGCCAGCGCCTTGCATCCGTTGCGGATTGACGCTTGCTTGCATGCCAAAGGAACCAATGGCGCCATAGTGTCCATTGTAATTGTGCTGGAGCGCAACACGCCAGTAAGGCGCGCCACCATCGATTTTATTTTGCCCGGGATCGAACGTATTCACGGTTTGCTGAACATTTCGGGGAAGACTGGTATAACCGCCGCCTTCTATATATAAAAGGTTATTCCACATCACATATGCAGTCACGCCGCCGACCTGCCCCGCCAGCGACTCGATCAGTGTGGCTGCGGCTGGTGTGGGTGCCAGGGCTGACGATGTTGCCGGCAGACTCCACACGGGCAAGGTATTCCAGAGGTCGGAGACAGTAGGAGAATTATTGGCTGAAATGCCGTAAACGAATTGCTGGTCGGCCAGGTTTCCTTGATCCGCAAAACGGATGTCGGTGTTATCGAGGATCAAATTTGTTTTCGCCACGCCGTCAAAAGTCGTTTGCACGAAAGCACCTACCTTCGAGGCAATGCGGCCGGCATACAAAATAGAGGCTTGATCCATGGCTGCGTTATTGTTGGAACCGAAGCCATCCGCCGCGCCACCAGGCTGGCCTCTCTGGGTATGAGTGAAGGATCCTTGAACCATGGCGCTGAGCGGAATCAATTTCGCATTATTACCGGCAGCCATTGTGTAGCCAGTCAGTTTAAACTGTCTGCCATTAGGCGTAAGACCGGGTCCAAAAGCTTGCACATGGCAGGCGATGCACGGCTCGCCGGTCTGGCGCGTAAAGCTAGGCATGGCCTGGACTTCAAACATCGCGAGCAGCAGTAAAAGAAATGGAAATAGGGGAGCTTGGGTTTTAGGGATAGTCATGGCGCTACAGAACTCCAAAGTTGTGTACGTCAAGTTGTGCAAATTTGGTCAAGGCATGAGATTTATATTTGTCTCACATACGCAGCAGTTCTTTTTTGTGTTCTTTAAGCAGATCGCTATTGAGGTAGCGGTTATTTTCCAGCTACGCTTCATGGGTTTTGGCAGTCAATGCTCTTATCATAACTTCGTACCCTACCACTTCCAGATGGCAGGACGGTTTCAAGCTCCAAGTGTAAGAAAGTGCAGAGTGATGCTGCTTAAAATCGAATGTTTTCGGGCTGAACAACTCTGAGCTTGAGCCCTAGCGACCTGTACAGCAAATCGGCAAACTTGGGCTTGGGGTGCTCCGGCGCCTTGGCCAGTTGGCGCGATACGTCGCGCCAGACTCGGCCCACCAGCGTCTTGAGCTTTTTTAAGTGGCGCGCATGCGCTTGTACCGGCCGACATGGGCGTAGCGCGCAATCTTGCCTGCCAGCCTTGGCGCTACGCGATTGTAGTTCTGGCGTGGCGTCATGCCAGCTTCTGTCACAAGCTTCACCAAGTGTTCCCGCTCGCGGTTCAATAGCTTGTGTCAGTGGGATAGGCAATGGCCTTCTCATATACCGTACTGTCCACAATGACCTTATCTGCGCTCTGCCGCTTGATCACCTTGGTCGATTGAGCCGCACAGATGGTCTGGGCCAATAACCGCTCCATGCTTTCTTTACCGAGCCGCTGCCGCCAGCAGGTAAGTAAGCTCGGGTCAATGGGTGGATTGTGCTGAAACCAGGTCTCCCCACAGAATAACTGCCGGTAGGGGTTCTCCACCCAACCCCATACAACCTCTTCGTCCAATAGCGCAAAGGTGTGTTGCAGGTACAAGAGTCCTGCCACCAGACGGGGCGCTGTGGCGGGGCAGCCACGACTGGAGAGAAAAAAGCCCGCCCATTCATGCTCGAACACTGACCAGTCAATATGTTGCGCAAGTTGCGCCACCGGATGCTTTAAGTTGACCAGTTCATCCAGCCGCTGGCGAAACAGATCACTACTCTTGAAGCAACGAGGTAAAGTCTTGTTCTTTGCCAATCGTTGCTGGTTCACAATTCGAAAGGCATAGCTCATGGCAATTAACAAGACCTGACCCCATTTTGTTCCTTATATCGTCCTTATGAACAGGGTCTCGATATTGAAGCCACTGGCCTGGTTCATTGGCCTGCCATTGATCCGTCCCCTGCTCAGCCGAATTTATCACCGGCAAGTCAATCGACGGCTTCGGCGTGACAAGAGGCTATGATGGCATAACGAAATTCCGCCATGAACAGGTGCTGCAAATCATTGATGAGGGTGCGAAGCGCGCAGGCGAATCACGCTTCGCTTTTCTGCCCAAGGCGGGTTTTCGGGTAACCAGGATTAACCGGAGTCTATAACCTCAAATGCCTTGGCGTACTCCTTGCCACGATGTGCATGTCCACTGTGCGCAAATCCAGGGGCCTCCGCGTTCTCGTTGCCACGCCGTGCATTCATACCTCATGCAGGTCCAGACAATGTGCAACTGGGGGACGACCGCCGACACGTTTGCTGGAATTGCAGCCCTTGCATTCCCCCAGTACGACCCGGCCGATTTGTGAAGAGAAGCTTCCGCATCCATTTGGCTGGACGGGTTCGACGCGGAAACAGCGGTGGGAGCCATCGAAATACCGTCATTCATTCCGCCATCGATGCAGGACGCCATTAAATCGTGCCTTCTTGATTTGTGAGCTGACACTTCCGCGGTGAATCCTGGCACGTTCATTTCACACCTCCTGATCATTTCTCAGTTTAACGATCATAATATACGGCGGCCGGGTGATCAAAAATGGAAACGCTCGGTCACTCAATGGACAATCCCCCATCGCGGGATTATTGGCAAAAATAGTCCGTTGTTTGAAGAGTCGTGCAGTTTCGAAATATCCACCATCCTTCGCATGACTTGGTCGTTCTTGGGTTGCAGCTTGTCCCTGCCGCGCAACTCAACACATCTCCCTGAGATTTGTCTCCGCACCAACTGGCTTGTTTGTAGCCCGATACGCAATCAAAGTTTGTCTGACAAACATTATTCCATGAGGGTTGCGGAACAGGATTCTTTAAGAAGCAACGCGCACTTGGACCCTTTAAACCCGCCCTGACGAACGTCCAGGCGAGACAATTTGCGTTGCCATTACAGGCTGCGGCACATTGGTCGGCTGTCTGAATATCAATCCCGGCGATGTCACTGCCGAACAAATCATAAGCATGAGCGTTAAAGGTCGCCGATAACAACGTGATTGCGACTAGACGGAGCCATGTAACATTTTTTTTGATTTTCATTTTTTACCTCCGGTGATTTGAACAAATGGACTAAGGTTCGTCTCGGAAAAACTGATAGTTATAATAAAAATGCTTGCATCCTCGTTTATTTGATATGCGGACACCCACATCTGGCTGCAGCATACTGACATAAAGGAGTTTGATTCAGTTTGCCGCCAGCACGGCACATTGTCGCCAATGGCATTAATGGTTAATGGTCTTGGCTAATTCCTTATTCTTCCGGCTTTAGGGGACTTGATATCAAAGCTTGAAATAAATTCCGTCGCCCCCGACAGGTGACGAGTGTCAGAATGCGACGTTCTTTTCGCGCTCGGCCACTGCCTTGATGTAGTCACCCATGTTCTTGAGCACTGCTCCCGGTATCAGATCGGATCCTTCAACCTTTCTTGCCGCAGCACATGCGCCGCATACCCATACCGGGATATTGGCGGACTGAATCACGGCGAGAAGGTCCTTGAGAGGCGTCAGGTTCACTCCAATGACGCTGTTACCAATGCCTGGACGGGCGAGGGTTACCGCTTCGTTCCAAAGGAAAAGAATCACATCGTGACCTTGTTCCCGCGCCACCTTGGCTGCCATGAAAGGCAGCGTCGCCATGGTCGGGTCATCTGTTCCGCGGCTCCCAGAAATGATAAATTGCATGACGTTTTCCTTCACGAAGTGAGAGTTTATTTTTTACATGGAAGTGCTTTAACTATAGATCAGGAGAGCCGCCTTCATGAGGTAATCCCCAAAGAATAGAGTACAAGGCATCATGTGCCCAACAAAAGTTGTCTATGCCTTGTGCTTGCAATTTTCTCCCGCATTTTTAAGAGAGCTCTCCTCTAAAAATCGACTCAGGCGCCGACTCGATTCAGGGCGGTCTGATCATCTCCGCTCCAAAACCGGCACAAACTCCCGCTCTTCCGGTCCCACATAGTTCGCCGACGGCCGGATGATCTTCCCGTCCACACGCTGCTCGATGATATGCGCCGCCCAGCCGCTGGTTCGCGCAATCGCAAACAGTGGTGTGAACATGGCTGTCGGCACGCCCATCATGTGGTAGCTCACGGCGGAGTACCAGTCGAGGTTGGGGAACATTTTTTTGATGTTCCACATCACGGATTCCAGCCTCGCGGCGATGTCGAACATTTTCATGTCGCCGGCCTCCTCCGAGAGTTCTCTTGCAACTTCCCGAATGACCCTGTTGCGCGGGTCGGCAATGGTATAAACCGGATGGCCGAAGCCGATGATGATTTCCTTGTTCGCCACGCGCCGGCGGATGTCCGCTTCGGCCTCGTCCGGGTTGTCGTAACGCTTCTGGATATCGAACGCGGCCTCATTGGCACCGCCATGTTTGGGTCCGCGCAGCGCGCCGATTGCGCCGGTGATGGCCGAGTAGAAATCGGACCCCGTGCTTGCGATCACGCGAGCGGTGAAAGTGGATGCATTGAACTCGTGCTCGGCATATAGAATCAGCGAGGTGTGCATTGCTCGCACCCAGGATGGAGACGGTGGCTTGTCATGCAGCAGATGCAGGAAGTGCGCGCCGATGGAGTCATCGCCGGTTACCAATTCAATCCGTCGATGGTGGTGCGAGTAGTGGTACCAGTAGAGCAGCATCGAGCCGAGGCAGGCGAGCAGCCTGTCCGCCAGATCGCGCGCGCCTTTGATGGGGTGTGATTCCGCTTCCGGCGCCACTGTGCCCAAAGCGGACACGCCGGTCCGCAGGACATCCATGGGATGGGCCGTTTCCGGAATCTGTTCCAGGATCATCTTCAAGCTCTCTGGCAGATTGCGCAGATTTTTGAGCTTTGCCTTGTACGCATCCAGTTCGGGCTGTGTCGGCAGTTTCTCATGTATCAGCAGATAGGCGATCTCTTCAAATTCGCACTTTTCGGCCACATCCAGGATGTCGTAACCGCGGTAGTGCAGATCATTACCGGTTCTGCCAACGCTGGAGATGGCTGTGTTGCCGGCCATCACACCCGACAGCACGACGGATTTCTTGGCTCTGGGTGTGCTATTTTCGGTAGGTTTATTCATCCTCGAATTTCATCGGTTCGGAAAACAGTTTATCCAGTTTTGCTTCGTACGCGTGGTAGTCGAGAAATTCATAGAGTTCGGCACGGGTTTGCATGGCAGCAACCACGCTTCTCTGAGAGCCTTCGGTGCGTATCGTCCGGTACACATTCAGAGCGGCCGCGCTCATGGCGCGAAATGCCGAAAGCGGATAAAGCACGATCGAGACACCTGCCTGTGCCAGTTCCTCGACAGGATAGAGCGGTGTTACGCCAAATTCGGTCATGTTCGCCAGGATGGGCACATTTACCGCCGCGGCGAATCTTCGGTATGTTTCCAGCCCGGTGACGGCTTCGGGAAAGATCGCGTCCGCACCCGCCTCCACACAGGCGCCCGCCCGGTCGATGGCCGACTGCAGTCCTTCCACCGCCAACGCATCGGTGCGCGCCATGACGACAAAATCGGGATCGGTTCTGGCATCCACCGCAGCCTTGATGCGGTCCACCATTTCAGCTTTACTGACGAGCGCCTTGCCCGGACGGTGGCCACAACGCTTGGCCTGAACCTGATCCTCGATATGCATCGCGCCCGCCCCGGATTTGATCAGTGATTTCACCGTACGGCCGATATTGAAGGCGCTTGCACCCAAGCCGGTATCCGCATCCACCAATAGCGGCAGTTCGGTGACATCCGTAATGCGCCGCACGTCGGTCAGCACATCGTCGAGCGTGGAAATGCCGAGATCCGGGACACCGAGGGAAGCAACCGCCACGCCCGCGCCGGAAAGATATAGCGCTCTGAAGCCGGCCGATTCCGCCAGGCGCGCGGCGTACGCGTTGATGCAGCCCGCCACTTGC
>DASVYI010000411.1:0-2882 GCA_036392275.1 Nitrosospira sp.
TCCCGGCAGAAGCCTCACCGATATGGAAAATTATCAGCGGAATCGCCATGAGGAGAATGAGACTGATGCCCGTGAACAGAATCCGCCACCTGTTTTCCCTGTCTCGCAGTTCGTTGTACCGGGACATGGTTTTATGGTAACTCAGGATAAAGTTAACGAGCATGGTCCTGTGTTCCATGTAGTGAGCGCTCGCAAACCCCAGCCGCTGGGCGAACTCCGCCAGGGCGCCATCCTCGGCTTCCCGGCCGGGAAATTTTCTGCGGCCCTGATTTTCAAAACTGTAAATGCTGTCGGACATACCGGCCTTTCATGTCATTTTGCATCGAGTGCCATAATTTGCCCACCTGCGTCCGGGAACGGATCAGCGAATGATCTCGTGGATGATTTTTATCGGGACGTAACCATGTTTGCCAGCGTACAGAACGAGGAGGTTGGGTCCACTATTATTGTAGGAATAATTCGGTTGGTGCGACGACAGGGTACCGTAACCCGTTCGCCCTTTGCCGGCAGCTGCGCCGGCAACAATTTTCAACTTTTTTCCGAGGAGTCAGCCATGGATATTCCGAGAAAGAGCTCCCGCAACGCCTTGGCCGCGGCCGTGGTGTTGTTTGGTTTATATGCCGCAACGGCCGCTGTTTATGCGCAGCAATCCGGTGATAAGGCCAAAGCCGGGAACAAGCCGGTATCCACGGAGAAAAGCGGATCATCTTCACGGTCAGGAAAGGAAGATGGCCAAATGATCGTCGAGGTACCGGTGATAATGATGGTTCCCCTGGAGGTATCGGACAAACTGGCGCTGGAGAAGGGCTGCTGGGTGAAGTTGTACGACAAGAAGAACTTCGAAGGAAATAGCCTGTTGCTGGTGGGTCCGATGAATCTGGCGCGGATGATCGGCCCATTCGGCGTCAATTGGGAAAACAAGGTACGCAGCCTCGAGACCGGCCCCAACACCAACGTTACCATTTTCGACAACCGTGATTTCAAGGATGAGGACAAGTTTGTCGATCCCAGTCAGAGAATTCCCAATCTTTCCAAGAAAATGGGTTTTTTTGATGATTTCCGGTCAATGATACTGAATTGTATATAGCGCGACTGAATGGACCCCCTCTTCCTCACTCTTTCCCACGAGTGGGAGAGGGAAGTCAGAGATGTGGTCGCACTTTCGTTGCGGTTCCACAAGGGGAGGCACCAATCAGTTACGGCCGGCACCAATCAGTGACGATGCGTTTGAGAATATGCAGCCGGCCATGGAAGAAATGTTCCGCGCCGGGGATCACGACCACCGGCAATTCCTGCGGAGCAGCCCAGTCCAGGACGGTTTTCAGGGGAACGACGTCATCCTGATCGCCATGAATGATCAGGACCTCGGGAGTATTTTCGATGCCGGTCCTGGTGCCGGGAGCGAGAATGGGAGGCGCGCCCAAGCGCTCAACCGCCGGCGCTACCATGATTATTCGTTGCGGCTTGAGCCGTTGCGCGGCATGGGCCTGAATTGCTCCGCCAAACGAAAATCCCGCCAACAGTAACGGCGGAGTCCCGTTAAAGCGGCTGATGAACTGATTTTCGATGGCTTCGACTACCGCAAGCACGTCCTCGACTTCGCCTGTTCCATTCCCGCCGGGGTCGTGGGCGCCCTCGCTTCGCTCCACACCACGAAAATTGAATTTGACGGCGATAAAACCGAGTTCCAGCAACGCCTTGAAAAGCGTGTAGACCACCTTGTTATTCATTGTTCCGCCGTAGAGCGGATGAGGATGTGCAATGATCGCGATACCGCGCGGATGACCGGAATCCGGCTCTGCCACAACCGTCTCCAGTTTTCCCGCCGGTCCGTCAATGAAGAAACTCCGGGGGCTACGAGTGCTTCCGGCGCTCTGACTATCCGGGGAACTCACCGCTAGATTCTCAACCGTTCGACTACGCGGCCGTTTTTCAAATGCTCTTCGATGATTTCATCGATATCTTCCTTGTCCACATATGTGTACCAGACATCTTCCGGATAGATCACGATGACCGGACCCTCGTTGCAACGGTCAAGGCACCCGGCATTGTTGATCCGTATCCTCTTGCCTTTGCTGTCCAGCCTGAGCGCCTTGACACGCGCTTTGGCATAATCGCGCATGGCTTGGGCGCCATGATTGTTGCAGCATATCGCTCCCGGTTCGCGTTGATTCACGCAGAAAAAAACGTGCCGTTGGTAGTAGCTCATAATTGATCAAGTGGCTGGTTAATGACTGGATAAATCATACCGGAACGGTACCCGCTTCCTGGGCGTCCGGGCCGGAGATATGTCTCATCAATTCGTGATGCTATCTCAATTTGATCTCGGTCCACAACCGGCTTAGCAATCGCCGCTGCTTGCGATCCAGGTCCCGCAGCATTTCCAGCCGGGCGAGTAGCTCCGGATCCGGAAATATGGCTTTGTTGTGGGCGATTGCCGGTTTGATATATTGCATCGCATCCATATTGGGATTGCCGGAACCGATGAGGTTGGTGAGTTCGGCGGAATTCTTGCCCTCCAGCATGAAATTGATGAATTGATGAGCGAGATCCGTGCGGCTTCCGCTTCGGTGCAGCACCATGCTGTCGAGCGCCAGAACCGCCCCTTCCCTTGGGGTGGAATAGCCGATGGTGAACCGGCGTCCGGTATTTTTGGCGTCAAGCGCTGCCTGGAACATGTCATTGGAATAGCCATGCGCCACCCACAGATTGCCCACCGCCAGTTCCTTGACATAGCTGGTATTGCTGAAAGCCGCCCAGTAAGGCTTGGCGCGCACGATCAGCTTGACGGCCTGTTGCCAGTGTTCCTCATCGGTATCGTTGACGGAATAGCCCAGATACTTGAGCGCGGCGGCCATCAGTTCGCGCTGGCTGTCGAGCAC
>DASVYI010000412.1:0-1861 GCA_036392275.1 Nitrosospira sp.
AAGCTCCGCAGAATCGAGCGGGCCATCCCCGCCGATATGGAATCGCGGTGTGAAAGAAAACTGCAGGGACTCGCGCGAATACTGAACAAAGTGTGGTGGGGGCTCTGCCCAGGTTCGGTCTCGTTCAGACTCGTTGGGCCAGCGCGGCGGCTTTGCCGATATAGCTCTGCGGCATCATTTCCCGCAGCCGTTTTTTCTCTGCTTCCGGAAGACTCAGCCGGTCGATGAATTCATGCAGCGCATATTGAGTGATACCGCCTTTGCCACGCGTCAATTCCTTCAACTGTTCATAGGAGTCCGGTATGCCATAACGGCGCATCACCGTCTGGATAGGTTCGGCTAGAACTTCCCAGGCGCTCTCCAGATCTTCGATCAGGCGTTCGGTATTGATTTCCAGTTTGCCCAACCCCTTACCGCAGGAATCGTAGGCCAGCAATGCATGCCCCAATGCCACACCCATGTTGCGAAGAACGGTGGAATCGGTGAGATCCCGCTGCCAGCGGGATGCCGGCAATTTTTCGCTCAAATGACGCAGCAGCGCGTTACTGATGCCAAGATTGCCCTCGGAGTTTTCAAAATCTATCGGATTGACTTTGTGCGGCATCGTTGACGAACCCACTTCGCCCTCCCTGACCTTTTGCTTGAAGTAAGCCAGGGCGATATATCCCCAGATGTCGCGGTCAAGATCCAGCAATATGGTGTTGATGCCGGCATATGCATCGAACAGTTCGGCCATGGCATCGTGCGGCTCGATCTGCGTTGTGTAGGGATTGAATGTAAGGCCCAGTTTTTCCACGAAATTCCGGGCAAATTTTTCCCAGTCGAAAACCGGGTAGGCCGCCAGATGCGCATTGTAATTGCCCACCGCGCCATTGATTTTCCCAAGAATGGCCACCTTGGCCAGCCGTTCGCGAGCACGCTGCAGTCGATATGCGAAGTTGGCAAGTTCCTTGCCGACAGTGGTAGGTGTGGCAGGTTGACCATGAGTGCGGGCAAGCATGGGCGCATCAGACAATTGATGCGCCATCTGGACGAGCGTGCCGATGATCTTGTCCAGCCCGGGCAACATCACCCGGTCACGGCTGTGCATCAGCATCAACCCATGAGCGAGGTTGTTGATGTCCTCGGAAGTACATGCGAAATGAATGAACTGGACGCTTCCGGCCACCTCGGCATTTTCCGCAAGATGCTCCCTGAGCCAGTATTCGACCGCCTTGACATCGTGGTTTGTGCGGGCCTCGATAAGTTTGACAGCCTCCGCGTCGGGTTCGCTAAAGTTTGCCGCGAGGCGGTCAAGCTGCGAAATGGTAGTCTCTGAAAATGACCGGACCTCTGCGATCCCGGGTGCGCAGCTCAAGGCCTTGAGCCATTCGACTTCCAGCCGGACGCGATAATGAATCAGCGCAAATTCACTGAAATACGGCCTCAGAGCAGAGACTTTGCCTTGATAGCGTCCATCCAGGGGCGAGAGCGCGGTCAGATAAGATGAATTCATATTTGAATTGGAATTGCGGATTTTGATTGCGGATTCCGCAACAGTTGATTCTATCACAGGCAAACAGGCAAGCGGCTGCCCGGACCGCACCTGCGCCATGCTCTGCCACTCGGCAGCCTGTTTGACTCGGGGAAATCGGCTGCAAAAGCGTCTGACCGGTCCAGTCACTTTTTTTCCTTCGATTCCTCAAGTCCGACAGACTGCCAGAAAGCCGATATAATGCCGGCTGACAATTGTTCCCTTAGAGGTTGTCATGAAGCTTATCGGATCACTCACAAGTCCATACGTACGCAAGACGCGCATCGTTTTGGCAGAAAAGCATATCGGCTACAATTTTGAACTGGAAGGCCCTTGGAACGAAGATAC
>DASVYI010000413.1:0-2031 GCA_036392275.1 Nitrosospira sp.
ATCCGCGCTTCGCGACAGGATAATTTCGACACGGCTTGCCTCGGCGTGCCGTGTCACATTGGTCAGCGATTCCTGCACGATCCGGAATATCGCCACCGTCTGATCTTCATCCAGATCAACGGGTTCCTCGATCAGCCGCAACACGCAGCTTATGCCGCTATGTTTCCTGAATTCGTCGGCCAGTTTTTTAAGTGCCGGTATGATTCCCAGCCCCAGCGAAGCCGGACGCAAATGCTCGGCAACATTGCGCACGCTCTGATCCGCCCTGTCCACCAGTTCCGACATGTTGCGCCTGATGATTTCCACTTTTTCGTTTCTATCATCCTGCCTGTCTTCCTGACTCTTCAGCAGCGAGATTTCAAGATGCAATGCCGCCAGGAGCTGACCGAGCTCGTCATGAATCTCGCGGGCGATATATTTGCGGTCTTCTTCCCGCATTCGCTCCACGTGCGCGGCAAATTCCCGTATCGCTGCATCACGCACCCGGAGCTCCTGCTCTACGAGGATACGCGCCTCCGCCTGCTTGTGTTCCAGCCATTTTCCCAAATCATCCCCGACGGCATCGATCAGATTCTGTTCTTCCGGCAGCAGGAAGGGCTGGTCTTCACGGTAAAATACCGTCATCCAGCCGCAAGTTTCCCCGTGGACCACGATCCGCTTCCGTAACTCGCATTTATAATCCCTCCTATTATCATATTGATCGGAAACAAACTGTCTGCCATCCAGTTCGATTTTGACGGCCGCGATATGCGGAAATTGCATGGCTGCGATCAGTTGCACAAAAATGACTCTGCAAACTTCCTCCAGCGATCCGGACTCCATGCCGCGGCGAATCGCATAGAAGCAATTGATTTCCTTTAATCTTTCACGCAAGGATCCCTCGACTCGCTTGAGTTTACCGATTTCACGTTCAATGGCCTCCGCCATGGTATTGAAGCCGGCGCCCAACTCGGCGATTTCATTGTGAGTGGAAATGTCGCAACGGGTGGAATAGCTGCCCTGAGCAATGCTGCTCGCCTGACGGCCGAGATAATCGAGCGGGCGCAGTATGTTGCGGCGCATATATAGAGTGGCGATCACCACGACGAGCAGCGTGGCGCAAAGCACCGCCAGTATCAGCAGGATTTGCTGCTGGAATTTCGACTGTAAATTGCTCAATGTTGTTTGGGTACGGTTATCCAGTTCGAGCATGAATTGGCGGATCGGAGCCATGATTCTGGCTTTCTCCGCTTTATAACGTTCGCCAAACATCAGCTTGATGGCGAAATCGCGGTCGGGTGCGCAAGGCAGGGTGAAATTCCCGTCAAGGCCGCCACATAATCCTTTTACGGCGGCAAAGGCCTGTTTTTCCAGATTGACCAGATTATCGGAATTTTTCTGGGATTGTTGTAACAGATCAAGTTCTCTTTCACTAAAACCTTCACGGCGCATCAAATCCATCAGCGAGATCGCGCTGCCTGGCGTGCCAGGGGGCGAAGGTTCATCTGCGTCCCAATATGTAATCGAGTAATTTTGAGGCCGTGGGCGTTTGCCGTTGCGGATGTCGAGGATCTCGAAGAAGGAGCGCTCATAGCTCGAGTCCCCGGTGATCACAAAGCTGCGGGCCATCCTGGTTAGATTTTCCGAACTCTGAAACAACTCATTTGCGAGCTGCAGGGATTTGTGCTTTTGGCGCTCAGCTTTGGTGATGTCGTCCAGGGTACCCAGTGCCCGGGAAGAAAGCAGTATTAGCGAGCTGAGCACCAGCAGGATGAAAACGAAATAAAAATTCGTAAAAAGACCGATCCTCATACCCTGGTTTTACGCATCTTGTTAAATCGGAGCCGCTGGCTCCACCTTGTTTACCTTATCCGTCTGAAATCCGCCTGGTTCTTTTCATGACTGGCTGGCACCAGCCGCAGCTCTCGGTCAGCGGGCATTCGAGGAACTATACTGAGCTATCTGCACCGGAACCCCGGTGCCATTGATTGCCTGGCAGCGGTTGCAGCCGGCCGGATCGTTGACATCGTTTTCTTTACTTTGCCCTTGGCG
>DASVYI010000414.1:0-16629 GCA_036392275.1 Nitrosospira sp.
ATTCATGATATCACCTCTCATTTTGAGACGGCGCCAGATAGATTCAGACATACTCATGCGCCACACGACAAATAATGAGCCGGTACGCCGTCTTGCGCGGTGCGGTAGCAAACATATACGATATACAGGAACTGAATATACCCGGCGGGGTGTCCGGACACGTATATCCCGCCGTGCAGGCACTGTACAAGCCTATGTGGGCTAACGTACAGCAATCACGTCGATTACTCTATAAACTGAGGCCGGATGGAAAAAAATCCGGTTGATCCCCAAATGGCACTCAAGCCAATGAGCTAATGAGCGGAGCGATCCGCAGCAACATGACATTTATTGGAGGTGATCTGATATGAAAGCTGCCATTAAAATCATCGTTTCGGCATCGATCATGCTTGTTAGCGTTTTCTCCACGTTGAGTTTTGCTCAGGAAGAAGGTTCGTCGCCGCTTCCGCCTGTGCAATCGCAGGGAAAAACGGAATTTTTGACGGGCGGCGTGGGAAAAGATGAATCGGATGCCATATTGCACGTGGCAAACACATGGCCGCTGACGCTTGAATTATCGAAGGCAGCGGCTCCCCGAGCCGAATATATCAGTGATGTGCAGATAACGATCAAGGATAAATCGCGCAACACGGTTCTGGATATAAACGCCGAAGGACCCTACGTGCTGGTGAAGCTTCCTCCCGGGAAATATTCTCTCGATGCTGTCTTCGAATCCAAGACCCTTCATCGCAACATAAACATTGAGAAAGGTCATAACCAGAGAATTTCGCTGATGTGGCCCGCTTCGAAAAACGATCAGGGAAGTCCTGAATGACCGCATGAGGGCGCTAGCGTTGCTCCATGGAAGGCGCTTTGAGCCTTCCAGCTTCTGCCTCGGGCGGTTGATCTTTCATGCCGGTATTTTGTGTCCCGGTACGTTTGCGAAAGGCGCCGAGTTGCGGGGGAGACTCGAGATCAGTCGAGCTGAAGGAAAATAAAAGCAGAATCGTGTGATCGTTGTAATAGGTTTCAGCCAGAAAAGGGGGTGTCGACTGGACGAATTTGCCATCCGGCAATTCAAAGACATTCATGTGGAATTTGGCGTAACCGGTCTGATATTGGGCCTTGTAGAGCGCCAGTTCCGGCAGGGAAAATGGGATAAGCTGACTGGTTACCGGCGGCATACCAAAGAAGCTGTCACCCAACTCGGTTCCCAATGCCCTCACAATCACGCTGATCCGATAGGCTGCCTTTTCCTCGTTCTTCTGGACAGTATAGCCCTGCTGACCCAGCCATCCGGCTAAAGTCTTCTGTAAAAATATCTGGTCCGAGCTTATTCCTGACGTATCGATTATCACGTTCGCGCCCTGGGGAATGGACAGGACGCCATCCGTTTCTTTTGAAAGACTTCGCAGAACGGCCTCACTGACGAGGAGTTGTTCGATAGCCGCTCTTTGAGATTGTGTCGCCTTGTGCATGTTCGAACAACCCGCCATCAATCCCATGGCGAATGCAATCAAGGCCAGTTTTTTAATCGAGGGAGTCATGCTTCTGCCTAACCGTACCATTACGTACCATTGCGCGCTATTGCGTACCATTGGCCTGTATCATCCGATGCTGCCACAATCATCCGATGCGCCACAAATTTCTGCCAATACTTGGTGTGACTGATGAATTCGTGATGGGTTGCAATAAAGTGTGATTTAGTGCACATCGGCTGCGTGGTGTGAACTTTACCGTTCAGGCGGTATTCATAATCGGATATGCGTGAATGCCGGACAACGGTCCAGGCCATGGAACAACCCCCATGGAACAACCCCCATGGAACAACCCCTGATCGAGCTGTCCCTATTTACCCTGAATTCATCTTGTCTTTTTATGCGAAATAAATGAACCGGAATAACCTCAGGTATAGCGCTCCCATCCCCAGGCTCCTCGACTTATCGCAAGTGCAATTCGATAACCAGTTTGTGCACTCTCTGCCGGCGGATCCGGTGATCAGCAACGTGCCGCGGGCGGTACGCAACGCCTGTTATACGCTTGTCGATCCGACACCGGTGCGTGCTCCCCGGCTGCTGGCGTGGGCCGGCCCGGTGGGTGAAATGCTTGGCATCTCGCGTCCGGACGTGCCTGCCGGTTTGGCGGCGGACGTGCTGGGCGGCAACCGCGTGCTGCCCGGCATGCAGCCTTACGCGGCGCGCTACGGTGGACACCAGTTCGGCCATTGGGCGGGACAGCTCGGCGATGGCCGCGCCATTACGCTGGGAGAGGTGCTCGGGCCGGATGGCGTGAGGCGGGAGTTGCAGCTCAAGGGGGCGGGAAAAACCCCTTATTCGCGCACTGCTGACGGCCGCGCCGTACTGCGTTCATCCGTACGGGAATTCCTTTGCAGCGAGGCCATGCATTATCTGGGCGTACCGACCACTCGTGCACTGAGTCTGGTTGCGACCGGCGAGCTGGTGGTGCGGGACATGTTTTACGATGGCCATCCGCAGGCGGAAACCGGCGCAATCGTGTGCCGGGTCTCGCCATCGTTTGTGCGCTTCGGCAATTTCGAGATACTCACCGCGCAGAACGAGCCCGATACACTCAGACGCCTGGCCGATTACGTAATAAATGAATATTTTCCCGGACTGGTCCCATCACAGATTTTGTCACCTGCAATCTATGCAAAATGGTTCGAGGAAATCTGCCGCCGCACCGGGGTGCTCATCGCGCACTGGATGCGTGTGGGTTTTGTACACGGCGTGATGAACACCGACAACATGTCGATATTGGGACTGACGATCGATTACGGTCCCTACGGCTGGCTGGAGGGCTTCGATTTCAGTTGGACGCCCAACACGACGGATGCCCACGGGCGGCGCTACTGCTTCGGCAACCAGCCGAAGATCGCGCAATGGAATCTGACGCGGCTCGCCGCTGCGCTGGCGCCGCTGATCGAAGATCATGCCGCGCTGGAGCAGGGGCTGTCGGTCTTTGGCGAGACGTTCAATAATACCTGGCGAGGATTGCTGGCCGACAAGCTCGGTTTGTCTTCGCTCGGGCATTCTGATGACGATATGCTGATAAGCGATCTGTTCGAGCTGTTGCAGCAGGTCGAGACTGACATGACATTGTTCTTCCGCTGCCTGATGGATGTTCCGGTTGATGACAGTGGCCGGAACACAGACGGCAGCATATCCGATAACCCGGATCATATCGAAGACAGCGCATTGGCGGGGCTATTCCGCCGCGCGTTTTACGATGAACAGCAGGCATTTGCGCCGGCGCAGCTTGCCCGCCTGTCCAGCTGGCTGCGCCGCTACATCACAAGGGCGCGCCTGGATGGGGAATCCGCGGAGCTGCGTCACCAGCGCATGCGCCGCGCCAATCCGAAGTACGTACTGCGCAATTATATGGCGCAGCAGGCCATCGAGGCGCTGGAGCACGACGATACGTCAGTCATCAACCGGCTTCTGAAGGTGCTGCAGCGTCCCTACGATGAACAACCGGAGCACGAGGATCTTGCAGTCAGGCGTCCGGAATGGGCGCGCAACAAGCCGGGGTGTTCGGCGCTGTCGTGCAGTTCTTGAAGGAATTTCCGGATAAGCATTCGCCGGATAATCGATCCGGCGGATTACGCTGCGCTAATCCGCCCTACTTTTTTACCCCGCTCCGGAAGGGAAACCAGGAGCAAACACAAAGGGCGCGGGAACGGAATGAGTACGAACGACAGAACAAGGAAGCAGAACTCCTTGAGCGCAGATTTCTGGCGCGCGTATGACTCAGGTCGTGATTCAGGGCGTTATTGAAGCGGCTAATTATGCCGTTCCTCGGCGGGCGGGCCCGCCCTACCGGGGGAGTTATGGTGCGATTATGACTTCGGCTGCAGCCAGGCATTTCCCGAGAACCTATCTAAAAATGACATCATGACATGAACCATTCCGGTTGGCACCGCACCAAGATCGTCTGCACGCTGGGTCCGGCGACGGACCCGCCAGGTGTCATCGAGAGTTTGATCGGCTCTGGTATGGATATCGCCCGGGTGAACACGTCGCATGGGGATCATGCCGGGCACGCGCGGCGCATTCAGCGGATTCGCCAGGCCGCGAGAGAGTCCGGCCAGCCGGTAGCTATTCTCGTCGATCTGCCCGGGCCAAAATTTCGTATCGGTGATGTGCCGGGCGGTTGCCGCCGGTTGGCCGAGGGTGAAAGCGTCATGCTTGTGGAGGAGGGTGGTCACACGGGCGATCTCGACATCGGGGAAGCCGGGAATTCCCTGCCGGTGCGCAATCCCGAGCTGCTCGAGGCTCTCGGCGCGGGTGAATCGGTATTTCTGGCCGATGGTTTGATCGAGCTTCATGTGGAAACCGTGGTGCCCGGCCGCATCAAGTGCAAAGTGGTCACCAGCGGCACCGTACGCTCGGGTTCCGGAATGAATATACCGGAATCGAGCCTGGAGGCGCTGGTTCCAACTGACGATGACCGGCGCCATCTTGAGTTTGCGCTGGTGCAAGAGGCGGAATGGGTGGGCATTTCCTTTGTACAGTCGGCCGCCGACATCCTTCGCGTTCGCGCGCTGCTTCCGCCTGACACACGGCCGCTATTGATGGCGAAGATAGAGAAGCGCAAGGCGCTCGCCAATCTCGATGAGATTATCGAAGCATCGGATGGTGTGATGGTGGCACGCGGAGATCTGGGTATTGAAACCGATCTGGCCGAGATTCCCATTGTGCAGAAGCGGATTATCGCAGCCGCCAATGCCCGTGCCCGCCCGGTTGTGACAGCCACGCAAATGCTCGAGTCGATGGTCGAGCGCGAGCATCCCACGCGCGCGGAGGTAACCGATGTAGCCAATGCCGCGCTCGACGGAACGGATGCGGTCATGCTGTCGGCCGAGACAGCCATCGGGATGTTTCCCGTCCATGCGGTGGCGATGCTCGATCGCGTGCTTGCCGCAACCGAAGCCGGGTATGGCGCGCGCATGATGCCGGACCGGAAGAGTCCGGCCGTTTCCGGACCGGACCATGATGCGCTCTGCCTGGCGGCAAGCCGGCTTGCCGCAAACCTCGGCGCCCGCGCCATTATCGTTCCTGTCCGCACCATGGCCGCGGCACTGAACATTGCCCGCTTCCGGCCGCAGGCCCCGGTTATCGTGATCACGGATTGCGTACAGCTTTACATGAGTCTGGCGCTGGTGCATGGGGTGGCGCCGCTTTTTTCGGAAGTATCTGGCGTGGTGGGGGTCGAGGCGTGGATTGCTCGAGCCCGGGAGTGGCTGTTCGCGCATGGGCTGGCGCAGCCAGACGACCGGGCAGTGCTGCTGTATGCTTCGGATGCCGGCGGGGGCGAGTCTGATTCGCTGCAGGTGGTGCGCCTGTGATAATGGTAGGGCGGGCTTTGCCTGCCGGTGGATGGCGGGCAAAGCCCGCCCTACAAGGCGTTTACCAGGAGGAGCCCGCCCTACGGACTGGCTACGGAACTGACCGTCGCGCCATCTTTGGCGCTGCTAACCTGGACAGCCGCACCCAGATCATCCCGGTGCGATGACGACCCGATTGCGCCCGGTCCGCTTTGCTTCATACATCGCCGCATCGGCGCGCTCGAGCAAGGATTCCCTGCATTCCTCCTGTCGCAACATTGCCACGCCCAGGCTGATCGTTACCGGGATGTCGAATCCCTTTACATGAAATGGGGCGCGGGAGATGTCTTCACGTATTCGCTCTGCAATGCCGCTTGCCGTCTCCCGGCTGGCGTTGGCCATGACGATGACAAATTCTTCCCCACCGAACCTGCCGATCACGTCAAGGTCGCGTACCGCCGCCCGGATGCGTTCCGCCACGTGCCGAAGCACCAGGTCACCCACCAGATGTCCATACGTGTCGTTGATTTTTTTGAAGAGATCGAGATCCGCCATTATCAGGCACAAGGGATTTCGCTCGCAGCCCTCGCGCCGCGCATGGCTGATCTGCTGTTCAAGTGTCTCCATGAGTTTGGAGTACGTCATCGTGCCGGTGAGTTCATCGGTCGCTGTTCTCTTCCTCAGCCGGGATGCTTCTTCACGCAATTTGCTTAAATCATTTTGCAGTTCCTCAAGCTCGGGCAGGCGATAACCTTCTGCCGCCAGGTACAGGTCGAGAGATGTGAGTTTCATGATGCCGGTCAGGAGGGGCCAGATGTTTTCCGGGCTCCTGGTAAATTTATTCGAGAGATGGCTTATCAGCGCCTGTTGCGTGAGATGGAAGGGAAGCTGCAAAATGCTGAAAGGAATTCTGGCGCGCATAAACGCGGCAGCCATTCCAAGCCGCTCTTCGAAATATTCCGCCGTATCGAAATCTCTGCCGAAGCACTGTAAGCGGCGCAGCCAGTGCTGTCTGAAGTTTTCCGCGCCGATGTACTGGTCGATCAGGCAAAAACTCCGACTGCGCGCCAAAGTGGAGAAACAGGAGTTCACGAATTCATCGGCGCTTCCGGCAATGATTTCGCCGCGAATTCGCCCCGCAAGCACGCCGTATTCCGCGTCGAGTCCCAGTATCGAAAGTGTTTCCTGTATCCGCGCGCCGTCAAACCCGAGTGCTTTGCAATGAGATGTGGTTTGGGTGGTCATTGCCGGAATGCTCCCTGGATATAAAGACGCATGGGAAGACGCATATTGCAGGGCGAGAAGGTTGCAGCATGAAGGATAAAGCATTACGCTCAACCATTGCTATCCCTGGCGGAGTTTCTTGCCGGCCTTTGTCAGGGGCATCCCATTCCACGGAGACTCTATGAATCTCGGCCGCTACTTCATACTTGGTTCTGTCATCATCTCCGTTACGTTGGGTGGCTGTGCAACGCAACATGAGTCATTTCTGGGCGCTTCGTTCCCCTTGGTGACATATGACGATATACAAAAGAGAGCGACGCCGCTGCGGCTGAAGTTGATCGTTGAATTTCAGCGCAATGGCGAGCCCTTTCCGAAAGGTGACGTTCCCTTGAAAGATTATGCCACGCAAATACTCAGGGATTCGGGTGTAATCAAACCTGTCGAAGATCGGGAAGAGGGCGAAATCAAATTGGTGCTGAACAATGTCGCCGACAAGGGCACTGTTGCCGCGGAAGAGGCCGGCATAAGACATCCTCTTTGGATGATCGGAACCACGATCACGGATGCCTATGAGCTGTCGATGTTCATCACGGTGCGGGGGAAGAGGATTGCCCGGACAGGTATCAAACACGCCGTCCACACCGTTCTCGGCAACATACGCATACCCGACTATATACAAACCTTTCCTCATGACCAGGCGTTTGGAAGAGTGCTCGAACAGATGATTCTTCGCGGGCTGCAGGATATGCAAAAGAGCAGGGAACTTGGGGAACTGGCGGCGCTGAATTCATGGCGCCGCCCGTTGCTATCTGTCTTCTGGAAAAACGGATCACCTGACCATTGAAGGCACGCTGGCGGTCGGACTCTACTGGAGCCGTGTCGTGTGATCGCCGGCAAGGGTTGGCCGCGGCGGACCGGGTCAATCCGGCTTACTGTTCCGGTGGAAATTTACGTTGCAGCGGCTCGGTTGCGGGTCCCTCGATCACCGTGCCATCGGGCGCGAACCGGCTTCCATGACAGGGACAGTCCCAGCTCGTTTCCACGCTGTTCCAATGGACTTTGCACTTCATGTGGGTGCAAACCGGCGAGACCGCGAACAATGCGCCGCTGGTATCTCTGTATGCGGCGAGCGATTCATTCTCGAACTCAACGATCGCGCCTTCACCCGAAGTGAGCTGCGAAAGCGGAATTGTCTTGCGGTCGGTCACGTAGTCTTTGATCAGCGACTTCATTACGCTCATACTTTCTTCGGCCATGCCCCTGGCGCCTCTTAGCGGCTGGAAGCGGCTCGCTTTGACGATGGGCGCAAAAGCGTTGTCGCGGCCGGCGATATGGTCTGCAATGAGCGATGCGGCAAGCGTTCCGTAAATCAAGCCATCGGTTCCGAAGCCCGTCGCGATAAAGCAGTCACTCGTGTCCCGGCCGATGTATGGCAAGCCATCGGCGGAGCGGTAATTCTGGGCGGACCAGCGCAGATCCACTTCGCGTATGTCGAGATACGCGCGCGCCGCTGTTTCCAGCCGGTCGAAGCTGATCGTGGCGTCCTCCTGGCCGGTCTTATGATCCTCGCCTACGCAAACCAGGAAGGTGGCGTCGTCGGTATCCACACTGCGCAGCGAAAGCCAGCCTACGCCGCTGCCCCAGAAGATTCCAGGAGGCAGGGAACCTCTGGCGATGCGGGTTGCAAGCCCGTATTCGCGCTTCACGACCATTTCCGCCTGCACCGGATGCAGGCCTTTTGGCGTATGCGTGGCCATCACGATTTCCCTGGCTGTAACTTTGCCGTTGGCGGTTCGTACGATGCGCTGGTCTGTATCCACCTCGAGCACCATGGAGTTTTCGAAGATACGGCAGCCCAGGCTCGCGGCGTGGCAAGCGAGTTCGCGGACATAAGCCTGTGGATGAAACTGCGCCTGATTGTCCAGAACCAGTACGGATCCGTGCGGGGACGGAAAGGGGGGCGGCAACGTGTTTTCGAGGCGGGCGTATAACCCGGCCTCGAGCGCACCCTGATATTCCTTTTCCACGCGTTCTTTTGCAATCTCGGATGTCGCGTAGCGGTACAGTGAACAACGGCGGAAACCGCAGGCAATGTCGTATTGCTGAACCCGGCACTCGATCTGCTCCAGCGCGGAGCGGCGCGCAACAGTGACCGCATGCGCCACATCCGCGCCCCACCGGTCGACGATATGGCGGATGCCTTGGTCGCTGGTTTCATATAAGTTTCCCGTCGAGTTGCCGGTGCTGCCAAAACCCAGGTCGCGGGCTTCCAATAGCACCGCGGAGGTGCCTTGCTCCGCCAGATTCAAGGCAAGCGTAACCCCGGTGATGCCGCCCCCCACAATCACCACATCGGTGGCGATCTCTTGCTGCAGCATGGGAAAAACCGCTTCGGGCGCTTTGGTCCGCCAGACAGAAATTGTGTTCATGGAACTGTTCCTTTGATTGTTCAGAAATTCTGGCGTTGGTGGAGAGCACCTCTCAGCGGTTGGGCCGCCCGCGTCAGGTGTTTCAACTTAGTCCACCTGGATTGAGCCGATACCGCCAAGCGACCTCTCCCGTCAGGAAGGAGGGAATCCGGAGACCAAAGGTTCAAAGATTGATTTTTGAGTGCTGGCAGGAATCGTTCTGTACGCTATGGCACAGAGCGAGCACAGCTTTTATTACAGATGGGGTCGCCAAACGGTCGCTAAGCGCGCTGCCGGGGACCCGGCGGAGGAAATGCGTCGAACACTGAAATGGAATAATCCAGGAATAGTTCGATTTTTCGCTTGAGATCGGCAGACATCGTAATCCGCTTTGAACGCTGATCTTCCGGATCAGCATGTTCGATGAGCAAACCGTGGTCAATGGCAATCTGAATGTATTTGACCGCGGTTCGCTGACTGATGTTCGGCATGAGCCGGTGCAGTTCGGATTTGTGAAAAATATGGTTATGCCTCAGCCACATTTGCGTGAACAGGTCGTAATAGTTCAGATCGTGGAAGAGCTTGTCTCCCAGAACGTCCATCCAGTATTGATCGGTACGATTGATGAGCTGAACGAACTGGCGGCGCCTGGTGTCGGGATATGTTCCAGGTTTGGCCGCGTCTTTCTTTGCACCTTTTTCTGTCATTTCCGTATCCGCCGGGTTAGGGCCTGTTAACACTTATTTCAAGGCGGGCGCGAAATAAGTGGTAACAGGCCCTGAAAACTATCTACGAGAAATATGTCCCATCAAAGGTCGGATCATGCCTGACAAACCAAGTTGGGCATACCCATCTACAGCCTGCCAGATAGTTTTATTATATTCACTTTATTACATGTAAATTTACATGTATAATTACGTATTGTTGCCGGATGTGTTCATAAGGATTTCTAAAAAGGTTGCGGGATGATCAACAGAATAGAAAAAACCTGGTTTCGTCATAAAGGTAGTTTGCTTCCAAATATTGCGGCCCTGCTTTATTGCCAGTTGGCTTATTTTGGCGGAGCAGCGCTCATTCTATCTCTGAACCCGGCCCTTATGGTCATGGGTATATTCGCGATGGGCCATGGCATGGTGATTGCTGCTTATATGATCCACGATTGCGGGCACAATACCCTGTTCAAGTCGCCCCGTCACAATGCCATGCTGGGAAAGGCATTAAACTGGCTGACCGGCGGCTGCTACGGAACCTACGAGGATTTGCGCGCCAACCACATGCGGCACCACGTGGATAACGCAGACGTCATAATGCTGGACTATAGAGGCTATCTTGTGCGTCACCCGGTCCAGCGCAAAATCGTGGAGGCATTGGAGCGGCTGTATGTGCCGGTGATAGAGCTTCTCATGCACGGAGCGCTCATCCTTGCACCCTTTATTTTTAAGGATAAAAAGGATCAGCGGTTTCGGATCATGGGCATAATCACGATCCGATTCGGACTGCTGGCGGCTGTATGCGTTTATTCGCCCGCTGCATATATGTGCTACCTTCTGGCCTATGTGGTCCTTCTGACCGTTTTGCGCTTCATGGACGCGTTTCAGCATAATTATGGCATTCTTCTCGCGCGCCATAATGACTCGGGGCAGATAGAACACAGGGGTGACCGGGATTATGAGCAATCTCACACATTCAGCAATCCCGTTTCGATCAGATACCCATGGTTAAATCTTCTTACCCTCAACTTTGGGTATCATAATGCTCACCACACAAAGCCCACAGTGCCCTGGAATGAACTGCCGAAGCTGCACAAAGCTCTATATGGCGAAGAAGCAGGGTTTGTCATTCCGTTTGGGAAGCAGTTATCGAGTTTTCATAAGGGGCGGGTCGAGCGTGTAGTCGGCGATTCAACCGAAACGGAAGGGGGCCGGTTTGCGCGAAATCTCGATGACGGCCGCGCGGTAGGGGCGGGCGGTATATCTTTTCTAACGCCGCTCTAACATGCGTCGATAAAACAGGACATCTTTCATGAACTTATTAGTTCCGGGGCGTTCTGTCCGATTGGTCTGAACTGCAAATTTTTACGGACAAAATATACTGTGGCTAACTACTACTGTGGCGAAAGTTTTTTGTTGCTGCGTCAATTTGCGCCGTGACTTATTCAGAGGAGGATTTGTGAAACTTGAATCGTTGGCATTGCATCACGGATATATGCCGGACCCTACGACGCACGCAGCGGCAGTGCCTATTTATCAGACGACTTCGTATACGTTCGATAACACGCAGCACGGCGCCGACCTTTTCGACCTGAAGGTGCCCGGGAATATCTATACGCGCATCATGAATCCGACCAATGCGGTGCTGGAAATGCGCGTCGCCGAGATGGAGGGTGGCGTCGGTGCGCTGGCCGTTGCTTCGGGCATGGCGGCGATTACCTATGCCATTCAGTGCATCACCAGCAGCGGCGAAAATATCGTAAGCACCAGCCAGCTGTATGGCGGCACTTACAATCTGTTCGCACACACCTTTCCGCGGCAGGGCATCGATGTGCGCATGGTCTCGCACGACGATTATGAGGGCATTGCGCGCAGTATCGACGAGAAGACGCGGGCGGTGTTCTGCGAATCGATCGGTAACCCTGCGGGAAATATCGTCGATATCGCAAAACTGGCTGACATTGCTCATGCGCATGGCGTGCCGCTTATCGTTGACAGCACTGTTTCCACGCCCTATCTGTGCCGGCCGTTTCAGTTTGGCGCCGACATTGTGGTGCATTCGCTGACCAAATATATCGGCGGACATGGCACGACCATTGGAGGAATGATCGTCGATTCGGGAAAGTTCGATTGGGTCAAACACAACGAGCGCTTTGCCCTGCTGAACAAGCCCGATCCGTCGTATCATGGAGTGGTGTACACCGAAGCCTTTGGCCCCGCAGCTTTCATCGGGCGCTGCCGCGTCGTGCCGCTACGCAATACGGGTGCAGCTCTGTCGCCACACAGTGCGTTTTTGATTCTACAGGGCCTGGAAACGCTGGGTTTGAGAATGGAGAGGCATTGCGAAAACGCCCTGGTGGTCGCCCAATACCTCGAACGGCATTCCAAGGTAGAATGGGTCAATTATGCGGGATTGCCCAACAGTAAATATCATGACCTGTGCAACAGGATAAGCAAAGGAAAAGCCTCGGGTATATTGAGCTTCGGGATCCGTGGCGGAATTGCCGCCGGTACCCAGTTCATCGATGCGCTGAAGATGATTCTACGTTTGGTCAATATCGGTGACGCAAAATCCCTGGCCTGCCATCCCGCATCCACGACACACCGGCAGCTCAGCCCCGACGAGTTGAAAGCCTCGGGCGTCACGGAAGGTCTTGTGAGGATATCGGTCGGCATCGAGCATATCGACGATATCATCGAAGACGTTGCCCAAGCGCTCGACGCGGTGGCATGAGCGGTGAGGCGCAGTGCGCTTCATGCTTGACTCTCTCTATCCTGTCGCTGCCATTCTTCTCGTTTTGATGGGCTGCGCTTCGCTTCGCTCCGCCCATCCTGCCTCTTGTGCAGGCGGAGGCGGTCAGTCCTGTTTGCGCAGGTACCAGCCGAGAAAACCGGTTATGTGTTCTTCATACTCCCTGCCCGCATAGGCGTGCATGTTGAAGTGCCCCCCACCGGGAACGATCCATAATTCCTTGGGCTGCCGCGCGGCATCGAATAGTCGTTGGGTTTCCGCCACGGTGGTGTGGCGATCATCCGTTCCGGAGATCAGCAGTAGCGGCGCATCGAGATCGCCGATGCGGTCGATGGGATTCAGCTCGTCTGACGAGATGCCCAGACGCAGAGAAATCTGGTACAGCAGAAGCGGCGCAAGGAAGGGTCCAAACCGGCCAAGGTGGAGCTTTAGCCGGTTCTCGACCGCTTCCTGAATGGTGGGATGGAGCGATTCGAGCACCACGGCATTCAGTCTCAAGGGAGGTTTCGCGAGTACGATGGCGGCCGCGCCGAGGGAAACCCCTATCGCCCCCAAGCGTTCTCCCGGAAAATTATTCCTGAGATAGGTAACAGCCGCTTCGATATCTTCTGATTCACGCGCGCCAAAGGTAATCCTATCGCCAAGTGTCTCGCCATGCGCTTGCAAATCTATGAGAAGCGCGCCGTATCCCAGATCGTTCAGGAACCTTGCCCGGCTCAACATCTCCACGCGGTTGCTGCGTATCGAGTGGGCCAGCAGCACCATTCCCCGTCCACGTTCGCCGCGCACCAGCCAGCCGTGGATATTTGTATCTTTATCCTGCGAATGTTGATTGACGGGAATCTGTACCGGTTCAACAGGTAGATCGGTTGACAGCGTGTTGACCGCAGTTGGGACCGCTCCCGACAGAAGTTCACCGACGCCAACGGCGGCAAGCGACAGGGCCGCGAAGAAGGCAAATAAGCCGATCAGAATCCAGCGGCGCATTCGAAAGTATCGAAGTGACTTATAAGGTAACTGAAATCCATCTATTTTGCCATGCGGCGGATGGAGTTGCTGGCGGAAATGTATCGACAGTAATCGCCGATGACAGTAGGACGGGCTTTGCCCGTCGCTCAATGGATGGTGTGTAGAACCCGCCCTATAGTTGATTGCCCAAGCGGCTTTTTCGGCCGCAGGTCAAGATGGAGAAGGTGTTCCTCAAGGATTGAGAGCGTGATTTCAGAAGAGATTAGCGGCTGGAAAATGTTTGACCGGTCTGGGAGTGCGCAAAATCGGTTGGGCCAATTGAGCCAGTTGACCGCCGGGAAGCGGAAACACTGATCGCCGATCCTGTGATGGTGAGGAGAATGCCGGCCGCACTCGCGTATCCCAGCTCGAGGATTATTCCTGGAACGATGAGGACCGCGCCTGCCGCGGCGAGGTGGAAGCCTGTAACACCTTGCCGGCGGCGTTGCTGAAGCCACAGACAGCCCAGATTGATCAGCATCAGGCAGGCAATGATAGGGAAAAACCAGGGGGAATATGGCAATTGTTCCAGGCCGGTAATGCCGAAAATGCTGAGGTATGCAGCCCAGCAGACGGGGCATTTGGGAAAGAAAGCGGTGGCCAGCGATAACATGGACAGAGTGGCCGGTAACGCGAAACGGGTTTTGCGCACGGTGGCAGCTTTCTCCCGGATGTTCGCGCGAGAGTTCGCATGAGCGAGGAGGTTGGCCGCGCGGTCCAGAACCTCATTTTCATCCCATTGTATCCGTTCGAACGAGGCGGCGATTTTACCTGCGGTATCAAGGATGTAGACTTCGACCCGGTGCCGGTTCACCAGCGAGTGGATAAAGTTTACTCCCAACCCGAAATATTTTTGCAGCGGCTCGATGCCTTCCATCGTGCGCAGAATCCGGTTATCTGCGTCGATATGCATGCCGCGGCTCTCACCATAGCCGCGCAGGCGCTCGGCCAAATCGAATTCGGGATCATAGGTAATCGCCGCCGTCCGGATTCTGCCACTCAGGCGCCGGGTGATCAGGAGTTTTTGCAGGCGCGCGAGCTTTGTAACTGTCAGGGAGCACTTTAGCGGATTGGTGCAGCGCGTGTAAAAGAAGGCCACAACTGATGGCTGGCCGCGGAAAAAATCGCGAAAAGTGATCCGCTTGCCATCCTGGTCTTCGAAAGCAATCGATTCGATTTTCCTTCTATTCGGGCAGGAAGCCGGTATCCATTCACGAAAAGCGCCGATACCGTGCGGTAGCGTGCAGCATCCGGGCAGGGGTTCGGGAGCCGGTTCGGCCGGACGGACCGACTGCAGAATCGTACTCAGCATTTTCGTTTGCGCTGTGGAAAACGTGCCGCCGCCTTTGGCACTGTCCGCCAGCAGGGCTTCCATTGCGGGCACGGCATCCCGGGCATCCGAGCCCAGCCAGCGCAACGTGGCGAGCAGTTCATCCACAGCCGTGGTGGCCCCCGTGTTTTCCTTCGCCGCGGTTTCCCCTCGATATAGGGGAGATATGGCGTACCCGCCATAGCGGTCCAGGCTTACGCGGTCATCATGAAACTGGATATTTGCAAGGGCACGCATCAGGAAAGCAGCCATTGCCGGACCAGGATTGGCGCAACTTCGTAATGACCGGGCGGCCGCGGCGACAAGGTATGCATCGCGGCCATTGTCGAGTTCTTCAAGCACGAAAATCAGCGCCGCGCCGGGCAGCCCCAATCGTTCAAATGCGAGAAGCACCCACCCGCGCATCCGTGTGATCGCCGCGGTGCCGCGCTGGTCATAGATGGGATTGTCTTCGCGCAGCAGGTCTACCAGCAAGGTTGACCGAACTGGATCCGATTTCAGTTCGTCCACCAGAGCGGAGAACTGAAGTTCTGACATTTGGCCCTGCTGTGGAAGTCCGGGCATCAGGCCGTCCTCCTTCAAGCCGCCCATCCTTACTTCCGGTATTTCCTCAGGAAATTCCGGGCCGAGTTTTTCAGATCCTGCGTGGTGGCTTCGTTCTCAAGCGAATCGACGGTTTTCTGAAGCATGTTATCTTCCGACACAGCCGTTTCCTCCCCAAACTGAGTCAGCGCTGTCAGACTGGTCGTTTTGAGTTCATCGCTTTCGGCATCGTCGAGCACGATGTCGCGCGCGTAAGCCTGCAATTTTTTTGGCGCCAGGGAATGAAGCACCGATGCCGAAAGTTGGCGCATTTCCAGCTGCTCATTCTTGTCACGCAGTATCTTCTCGAACATGGGGGCCGATGCGGCATCTGCGGCCAGCAAGCGCAAGGCCTCGCGCTTTGCCGCAGGGTTTGGCGGGTTGTTCACGATTTTCCGCGCAACCGGATAGGCATCCGCATGGATATCATAGCTCAGCAGTTGCAAGGCTTTTTCGGGTGGCACCAGCGCCTTCTCCGGCTGCTGTAATCCTTCAAGGAGCCGCTGCTGGGTAAAACCGTCTTGCTCGCGCGCAAGAATTCCCAGAACGCGCTGGCGGAGTTCGGGATCGGGATCGTCTATCAGGGATCTGAGCGCGGCGAGGTATTCGGGGCGGCAGGGCGTGAATTTGACGACGCTGAAGCTGGCCGACTGCAGTGCGCTGAGCGCGGCCAGCCGCACTGCCTGGGGTGAACGGGTGTCGCGGAGGACGTTGATGACGTCTCCCAGCTTTTCCTTGCCGTCGCAGATGGCCCGGGCGACCCTTGCGAAGGCCGCGACGCGCTTGCCGGCCTCCTCATCCGCGTTTGTCGCCGTTTTCAGTGCCGCCGCGTGCAATGATTGTCTGGATTCATCCGCGGTTGATTCAGTCATGGGGCTTCTCCTCTTCAGATGAGGCGAGAAATAAGGCCACGCATTCCGCGTATAAGACCGGAATACGTCCAGGAACGCTGCCGGAAACGTCTATGAATAGGGTACGTCATCATAATCAAACCCGAGGCGGGAGGGAGGTGTGACCTTGCCCTGGTAGTCGAAACAGTCGCGTACCGCCGGCTGGGGGCCGGGCATGCTCGCGCAAACAGAGTTGGCGAGACCTCCGCCGGGAGCTGTGGACGGGCGTGGCGGCGTGGTGGCACCGTTCCAGGGCCACATCGTATCCGGCAGATTATGACCGATGCGGTTTCCACCTCCCGCCGCATTGGAATCGAATGATTTTTCCTGATCCGGATTGAACCGGCCGAACCGCGCTTGCCATTTTGCCCACAACCGGTCGACATTAGCATGGAGCAGGAA
>DASVYI010000415.1:0-2995 GCA_036392275.1 Nitrosospira sp.
GTCAATCAATATGGGGTAGACGAAATCGTCATTGCAATCCAGGAACGGCGCGGCGGCTGCTTCCCAATTCAGGATCTGCTGGAATGCAAATTGAACGGCATCAAGGTGACGGATTCGGCTGCATTCTTCGAGCGGGAACGAGGCCAGATTCGAGTGAACTCTCTTTACCCGAGCTGGCTGGTTTTTGGCGGCGGGTTCGACCAGAGTCCGTTGCGATCCGGCATCAAGCGCATATTCGACATCATCGCAAGCAGTGTTCTCCTGGCAGTTACGCTGCCTGTCATGCTCATAACCGCTCTGTGCATAGTGTTCGAGGATGGCGCTCCCGTCTTTTACCGGCAGGAACGCGTGGGAAAGGGCGGAAAAATATTCATGGTACTGAAGTTTCGCAGTATGCGAAACGATGCGGAAAAAGGTGGAAAGCCCCAATGGGCTACAACGGACGACCCCCGGGTAACCCGGGTGGGAAAAATTATCCGGAAGCTGCGAATAGATGAGCTTCCGCAGATATTCAATGTTTTGAATGGGGACATGAGTTTCGTCGGGCCGCGTCCGGAAAGACCCTATTTCGTCGATCAACTCTGCGCCCAGGTCCCATTTTACAACGTCAGGCACAGCATCAAGCCAGGGATAACCGGGTGGGCTCAAGTTCGCTACAGGTACGGCGCTTCGGTGGAGGACGCGATCGAGAAACTGCAGTACGATCTTTATTATGTGAAGAATCACAGTTTGTTTCTCGATATCATCATTCTGATCGACACTATCGAAGTTGTGGTGTTGGGCAAGGGTGGACGATGACCGGCGAACTCTTGAGCAAGCGCCCGGTCTTGCCAGCTTCATTACCAAACGAGCCGGAAAGTATTCGCGCGGAGTGTCCACCCGCAGATTTTTCAATCGATGTGCCTGTCAGTGAATTCGCCGGGCCGCACCTCCTATGTTGACGAACGTCGCGACGATCAGTTATTCGGTGGCGGCGGCGGCGCACTTGTTTTTGGCTGCGCTGTTACTCACCAGTTGGCGCAGACGTTCGCATGGATTGGTGTTGCCCGCCGCGTGCCTTTTTTCCGCTCTGTGGGCGGCGGTGCTTGCTTATCATGGCGCCGACGTTCCCCCCCTTTCGCTTCTGACCGACATTCTGGAAATTATCAGGAACGCAGGCTGGTCGGTATTTCTCATTACCTTGCTGGGCCTATACCGGCAGGACAGCTCGTCGTTGGCTCGAAGGATCAGCCCGGCCGTGATTGCCATAGCAGTGCTTTACATCGCGCGCTTCTTGCTGGTCTTCTATCCCCATGGAGATCTTGTTTTTTTCTTCCCCGATGCAACGGATTTTCGCAACAATATCATCGGAAGCCTCGTCATGGCGGTAATCGGTATGATTCTGGTGGAGCAGCTTTACCGGAATACGCCGGCCAAACAGCGTTGGGGAATAAAATTCGCTTGCCTCGGTATCGGCGGTATCTTCGCTTATGATTTTTACCTCTACAGCGATGCGTTGCTGCTCAGGGATGTAAATCCCGAGATATGGGCGGCTCGGGGAATCGTCAACGCATTGGTCGTTCCGCTCGTCGCTGTGTCGGCTGCGCGCAGTCCCCAATGGTCGGTCGGAATAACCGTATCGCGGAGCATGCTTTTCTATTCGGCAGCGTTGTTTGGCGCCGCCGCGTATTTATTGGCAATGGCCGCTGCCGGCTACTACCTTCGTTTTTTCGGCGGAAGCTGGGGCACGGTCATGCAGGTGACATTCCTGTTCGGTGCTGCGATCCTGTTATTGGCCGTACTGTTTTCAGGCACGTCACGCTCCTGGCTCAAGGTTTTCATCAGCAAGCATTTTTTCAGCTACAACTACGACTATCGGGAAGAATGGCTGCGTTTCACGCGTACGCTTTCAGAAGGCGGGCATGAATTGGGGGAACGGGTCATTCAGGCTCTGGCACAGCTTGTGGAAAGTCCGGGCGGCGGACTGTGGATAGCCCGCGATTCAGGCAGATGCGAACCTGCATCACACTGGAATATGCCTTCAGTCAACGAATTCGAGGCCGTTAATAGTTCATTCTTCCAATTCCTGGAACACAAAGAGTGGGTGATCGATCTGGAGGAGTATGCGTCGAAGCCGGAAAAATACTCCGGAATCACTTTACCCCAGTGGTTGCTGGCCCTGCCAAAGGCACGGCTGGTGATACCGCTGATTCAGCATCGGAAATTATTTGGATTTGTAGTCCTGACGCAACCCAGGAGCAAAGTAAAGCTGAACTGGGAAGTCAGTGACCTCCTCAAGGTCGCGGGTAACCAGGCAGCCAGCTATCTTGCGCAGCATGAGGCAGCGAATGCGCTAATGGTGGCGCGTCAGTTTGAATCTTTCAATCGTATGTCGACATTTGTGGTACACGATTTGAAAAACCTTGTTTCTCAATTGTCGCTGTTACTTTCCAATGCTGAAAAACACCAGAAAAATCCGGAATTCCAGCGCGACATGGTTGAAACGGTCTATCTGTCCGTTCAAAAAATGAAACGGCTGCTAGAGAAATTAAGTACCGCGAGTTCGCAGGACAGGCCGGTTCCTCTTTTACTTGCGCAATTGCTGGAGGAGGCGGTAAAGAGCAAATCCGTCGTTGAACCCAGGCCAACTCTTGAAATACAGGATTTCGGCCTTGAAGTGTACGCGAATGCCTCGCGTCTCGAGCGCGTTATGGGCCATCTGATTCAGAACGCCATTGAAGCTACCGGCCGTGACGGCAAGGTTTGGGTTCGCCTGAAAAGGAAAAATGATTTCGCGATCGTTGAAATACAGGACACGGGGCATGGCATGAGCGATGAGTTCATCAGAGAAAAACTTTTCAAGCCTTTCGAGTCAACTAAATCGGCGGGTATGGGTATCGGCGTTTTTGAAAGCAGAGAATATGTATTCGAGCTGGGTGGAGAGATGGACGTTACCAGTAGTGAATCCGATGGCACGGTTTTTCGTATCGTTCTGCCCCTTCACCGGAACCGGCAG
>DASVYI010000416.1:0-6824 GCA_036392275.1 Nitrosospira sp.
TGACGATCGCAAAGATCGGCATGACGATCATGTGCACTCGCCACAGGCCCATCCATACTTTTTCAAACTCGGGTTCCATCGAGTCCATGCCGTGCGAGTACGCAAACGTGCGCTGGTACCAGATCCAGAAGATCGCGACCAGTAACATGGTAATGAGCCCGAATTTGTACCACCTCGAGTCGTACCACAGCGACATGTCGTAGTCGCGGCCGCCACTCCTCGCCTGACTTGACGTTCCTAGTGTTGTTGCCATCTGTCTTCTCTCCTATTGCTCCTGTTGCGTTAATCGGGTGTTGCCTTGCTTCTTATACCTTCTTATTACTGTTATACCGCCCTGCCAGCTCCAGATATTTTTTTAACTTCTTTTGAACTTCTTGCAAATCTGTGCTTCTTACTCATACATAAACCAAACTGTTGCCAATACGCCACACCTGTTGCCAATCCCATTACGGATACGTTACATACCCACAACCCTGTAAAGACTATCTGCGAAGATCAGTCAAGTCAAGCGGTTTGCACAGGCACGGATAGGGAAGGGAATGGCGAGATGACGCGCAAATAGCGGCGCTTCGGATAAAGCGCCTGTTGCGAGCGGGAGATTTTGGGGTAAACCGCGAGGAATAGCGCGCCGGGACAGCGAGCGTTTTATGTTTTATCGAGCGTCCCTGTCGTCCGCGAATATTTCAACGGCATTCCGCCGGGAAAAACGGGGGAGCGGAAGGGCGGACAGCGGCAGACTTGCTCCGCCTGAATTCCATCCTGGCCTATCTTTCAAGGGAAAACGATGATGGCTTGCTGACGCAATACCATCCAATCTTATCAACCCTTCCCATTTACCACTTGCAATGTCTTTCCGGCATTCAGCCCCCCTTACCAGCGGGACAGGATGCCATCCAGCTGTTCCAGGCTGTGGTAATGGATTGTTATACTTCCCTTGCCATTTTTCCCCGGCTTTATGGTCACTTGCGCGCCGAGCCTGGCCGAGACATTTTCCTGCAAGCGCAGTAGATCCCGATCCTGTTTGGGATGTTTGCTCGCTGCCGGGTGCTCGATCCGGTGCACCAGTCTCTCGGTCTCCCTTACCGATAGCTGTTTGTACGCGACCAGATTCGCCATTTCTATCTGCCTGGCTGCGGGAAGAGACAGCAGCGCACGGCTGTGGCCCATGTCGATCTTCCCCTGCATCAGCAGTTCCTGAACCGGAGCTGGCAGATTCAGCAATCGCAAAAGATTGGTCACAGTGCTCCGGGAGCTGCCGAGAGCTTGACTCGCCGCCTGATGAGTCATGCCAAATTCTTTAATAAGTCTTTGAATTCCCTGAGCTTCTTCCAGTGGATTCAAATTCTCGCGCTGGATATTCTCGATCAGTGACATTGCCAATGCGGCCTCATCCGGCACTTCGCGGATGAGCACGGGCACCTCCGTGAGCTCCGCAAGCTGCGCAGCACGCCAGCGCCGCTCCCCGGCTATGATCTCGTAACGCCCGCCGGAAACAGGCCGCACCAGGATCGGTTGCATGATTCCCTGAGATTTGATGGATTCGGCGAGCTCCGCCAGGGATTCCTTATCCATGCGGGTGCGCGGCTGATATTTGCCCGGTTGCAACCGCGAGACCGGCAGATTCTGCAGCGACTCCCCAATCCTGGCGCTCTCCTGGTTGCCCGCCAGCAATGCGTCCAACCCTCTTCCCAATCCTTTCGATTTCATAATCCTAAATCCGGCAGTTGACCACTCATTTTTCAGTTTACCGCTATGATCCAAAAGACTTTTTACGAAGCTTGACTTTCACCTTTTCGGTGAGTTCGCAAGCAGCCTGTCGGACTTGAAGAATCGAAGCGAAAAAGTGGCTGGGCGAGAACAGATTTTGACGATTTTGCAGGCCAATAGTTGTTCTATTGGTCAACAAAGCGGCAAAATATGGACCGGCCAGACGCTTTTACAGCCGATTTCCTTTAAGTCCGACAGGCTGCTAGAGAGCGGATTCAGGATTATTCCTCTATCCCGCTTCGGGCTTCCATCCCATGCTGTTGAGCCGGCCCCGTGCCCGGACCATACCTGTTCAGCATTTCCCCTGCCAAGGCCAGATAAGCTTGCGTTCCTTTCGATAGCTTGTCGTGATACAGCGCCGGGATACCGAAGCTCGGCGCTTCCGCCAGCCGCACGTTGCGCGGGATCACGGTACGGTAAAGCTTGTCGCCAAAATGCTGCTGCAACTGGTCGGATACCTGCTGCGCCAGTATGTTGCGCGGGTCGAACATGGTGCGCAACAATCCCTCGATCTCCAGTGCCGGGTTAAGATTGGCGCGCACTTTTTTCACGGTGTTGACCAGATCGCTCAGTCCCTCCAGGGCATAATATTCGCATTGCATCGGAATCATCACCGCGCGGGCAGCACATAATCCATTGAGCGTGAGCAGATTGAGGGCGGGCGGACAATCGATGAGAATGAAATCATACTCATCTTCGATCTCGCGCAGCGCCTCTTTAAGACGCATTTCCCGCTGGGGCAGATCCACCATTTCGATTTCGGCGCCCGCCAGGTCCCGATTGGCGGGAATCAAATCATATTTGCCGCTGGTGGCGGTTACGCGCACATCCGCGATACTCCGGCTGCCGAGCAGCACCTGATAGACTGTTTGCTGCAAATTGCGCTTGTCCACGCCGCTTCCCATGGTGGCGTTTCCCTGCGGGTCCAGATCGATCAATAACACATGGCGTCTGGCAGCCGCCAGGCTTGCCGCCAGATTGATGCTCGTGGTGGTTTTCCCCACTCCGCCCTTCTGGTTGGTTATGGCCAGAATTTTTACCATTGCGCTGCCTCCCAACCGGTCCTGCCGCGACACCGGGTGACCGGACGACGCGCAGATAATCCGTCAGCCCCCCGAGCCGCGCAAGCCGGGTGCGCCGCGCTACGCCGGCAGGGAAATCCTTCAACCATGCCGCGAGATCATGACCAGATGCCGCTCTGCCTCAAGGCTGGGGACGGTAACCGGTACTATTTTTTCCACCGTGAATTGTGGCGCCAGCTCCGACTTGAGCTGTGCCAGTTCCTCATGGGGATAGATGCCTTTCATCGCCATGAGCCTGCCCCCGCCATCACCCTGCCTGCACAAATGTCCCGCCAGCTTTACGAAATCCGTCAGATCGGAAAATGCGCGTGAAACGACAATATCGAATCCCTCCGCCGAACGGAAGCTTTCGACCCGCCCTGCCACCACCTCGACATTTTTCAGTTCGAGCTCGATCCGCGCCTGCTGCAGAAATATAGCCTTCTTATGGTTGCTTTCGACCAATGCCACATGCCACCCGGGCCGCGCCAACGCCAAGGGAATTCCCGGCAGGCCAGCGCCGCTGCCGATATCGGCAATACGTTGCCCCTCAATGTGCGGCAGGATCGCCAGACTATCGAGCAGATGCCGGGCCAGCATCGTTTCGGGCTCGCGTACCGCGGTGAGGTTGTGCACCTGGTTCCACTTTTGAATGAGCGCAAGATACTGCAACAAACGAGGTTGGATTTCATGCGGAAGCGCGAATCCGAGCGCCGCGATTCCATCCGCAAGACGCGATGCCAGGTTCATGCGCTCTTCTTTTTTTCGGGACGCGGAAAACCGCGCTTCACGTGCACCAGCAGCAATGAGATGGCAGCCGGGGTCATGCCCGAAATTCGCGACGCCTGGCCTGCCGTTTCAGGCTTGAACTGGTTCAGCTTTTGCTGCACTTCGCTGGAAAGGCCGCGCACGGTCCTGTAATCCAGATCCTGCGGTAAACGGACTTCCTCGTAGCGGGCATTGCGCGCGACCTCATCTTTCTGGCGTTCGATGTACCCATGGTACTTGGCCTGGATCTCCACCTGCTCCGCGACCAGCGGGTCGGCAACGGTCTCGCCCGCGCCGGACAGTGTCATCAGACTTTCATACGACACATCCGGGCGGCGCAGCAGCTCATGCAGCGAATAATCGCGCTCAATGGATTTTCCCAGCACGCGCAGCACATCCGCTTCGGACAGCGTACCGGATCGCGGACTCAGCGACACATTCTTCAATCTGTCCTGCTCGCGAATGATGGCATTCCGCTTGGCATCGAACGCCGCCCAGCGCGCATCGTCGACCACGCCCAGGTTTCGGCCTGTTTCGGTCAGCCGTAAATCGGCATTGTCTTCGCGTAATTGCAGCCGATATTCGGCCCGGCTGGTAAACATGCGATAAGGTTCGCTCACACCGCGGGTGACGAGATCGTCCACGAGAACGCCCAGGTAAGCCTCGTCTCGGCGCGGGCACCAGGCCTGCCGGCCTTGCACACGAAGCGCGGCGTTGATGCCGGCAAGCAATCCTTGCGCTGCGGCCTCCTCGTAGCCCGTGGTCCCGTTGATCTGCCCGGCGAAAAACAATCCATCGATAGACTTGGTCTCGAGCGAACTTTTCAGGGCGCGCGGATCGAAATAATCGTATTCGATCGCGTAGCCGGGCCGCGTGATGTGCGCGTTTTCGAGCCCCCTGATCGATCGCACCAGTTCGACCTGCATGTCGAACGGCAGGCTGGTGGAGATCCCGTTTGGATATACTTCGTGGGTATCGAGGCCCTCCGGCTCAAGAAAAATCTGATGTGATTCCTTCGCTGAAAACCGCACGACCTTGTCTTCGATGGAAGGACAGTAACGCGGCCCCACGCCTTCGATCACACCGGTGAATAGCGGCGAGCGATCCAGGCCGCCACGGATGATATCGTGAGTGCGGCTGTTGGTATGCGTGATCCAGCATGGCAACTGGCGCGGATGCCGGGCGGCGCTGCCCAAAAAGGAAAAAACCGGGGCAGGATCATCGCCCGGCTGCTCGATCATCACCGAGTAATCGATGCTGCGGCCATCCAGCCGCGGTGGCGTCCCCGTCTTCAATCGTCCCACGGGCAGATTCAGTTCGCGCAAACGCTGCGCAAGCGTGGTGGACGGCGGATCCCCGGCCCGTCCGGCCCGAAAATTGGCCGATCCGACGTGCGCGAGGCCTCCCAGGAAGGTTCCTGCAGTCAACACCACTGCCCGCGCGGAAAATCTTATCCCCAATTGGGTCATCACACCGGTCACCCGGCTGCCTTCGAGCGTGAGATCATCCACCGCCTGCTGAAACAGCCAGAGGTTTGGCTGATTCTCCAGGCGGCCGCGGATCGCCTGGCGATAGAGGACGCGGTCCGCCTGCGCGCGGGTGGCACGCACCGCGGGCCCCTTGCTCGAGTTGAGAATGCGGAACTGTATCCCGGCCTCGTCGGCGGCGGTCGCCATTGCCCCGCCCAATGCATCCACTTCCTTTACCAGATGACCTTTCCCGATGCCTCCTATCGAAGGGTTGCACGACATCTGTCCCAGCGTTTCAAGATTATGGGAAAGCAGCAGCGTTTTCCGCCCCATGCGCGCAGCAGCAAGCGCAGCCTCGGTACCGGCGTGGCCGCCGCCAATCACGATCACATCGAAATTATCAGCAAAATGCATTCAGGCTCAATTCGGCCCCGGTTTGGGCTCAAAGCGGTCAAAAAAAGGATTCTACGGCAAAAGGCGGTATTATGGAAACGCGATCCCGGTCCTGCCTTGCCCGGCAAGGCCGGGCGCGGCCATTTTTCCGGTATGTTTCACGTGAAACACAAGGTCAGCGATGCATCGCCCAGGCACGACGGCGCCCGTGCGGAGTCATCCATGAAAACCGTGCAATACCCCGGGTGGAATTATTTACCGATACAGAAACGTGCAAATATCTCGCCCAGCAGGTCATCCGCGGTGAACTCCCCGGTTATGGACGAGAGCGACCATTGCGCAAGCCGCAGCTCTTCCGCCAGCAATTCCAGCCGATCCCCATAATTCTCATGCCCGGTCAGCGCCGCTGCGCATTCCAGAAACTTCTCCGCTTCGGCAAGCGCGGCCAGGTGGCGGCGGCGCGCCATGAATATGCCTTCCCCCATGTGGGGATTCCATCCCGCCACCTCGAGAAGCGCCCGGCGCAGTGATTCGATTCCCGCTCCGGTCTTGGCAGACAGATAAATCTCCGGCTCCCCATTCGCATTCCGGCGGCCCGCGGTTTGCTGAGGCTCGTTCAGCAGATCGATTTTGTTGTACAGATAAATGTGCGGCAATTTAGCAGGGAGGCTGTCGAGTATTGCTCGATCCTCCGCCGTCATGCCCTCGCGGCTGTCCATCAGCAACAGGATCACGCCTGCTTTTTCAATGGCGGCACGCGTTCGGGCAATGCCGATCTTTTCGACGAGGTCGCCGGTTTCCCGCAGTCCCGCCGTATCCAGCAGATGCAAAGGAATTCCCTCTATCTCGATCGAACGCAGCACCGTATCCCGCGTGGTACCCGGTACCTCGGTGACGATGGCCGCTTCCTCCCCGGCAAGCTGGTTCAGGAGGCTGGATTTTCCCACGTTGGGCTTTCCGACCAGCACTACCGACAGGCCTTCGCGCAGCAGGCTGCCCTGACGGGCCGAGAAAAAAACATGCTCCAGCCGGCTCTGGATATTCTTCAGCTTACCGCCAATACCTGCGCACCATGCGCTATCCAGATCCTCTTCGGGAAAGTCGAGTGACGCTTCCACGAGCATGCGCAAGTCAGTAAGCGCTTGCACCAGCCCACGTATGGCGGCGGAAAATTCGCCTTGCAGCGAACGCATGGCGCAGCGCGCTGCTTCGTGGGTACTGGCCTCGATGATATCCGCTACGCTTTCAGCCTGAGCCAGATCCAGCTTGTCGTTGAGGAAAGCGCGCCGACTGAATTCCCCCGGCTCGGCCAGGCGGGCACCGAGCTCGAGACAACGTCGCAACACAAGCTGCAGGACTGCGGGGC
>DASVYI010000417.1:0-3132 GCA_036392275.1 Nitrosospira sp.
CATAGAGGTTATCGAATTTTGACTTGGTGACTGAATCATTGACGTTGAATGCCGGAAACGGCAGCTCGCCCCTTTTCTGCATTTCGTATAATCGATGAACACCGGTAGTGGTTTCTTCGGTTACACCGCGAATATTGGCGAGTCTGCGGGAATACCAGCCGGGATGAGTGTCCAGTCGTTTCCGGATTGCTGCAAACAAGGCGTGTTCTTCCTCATTTGCCGGATTGGCTATCACCGACGGGTCTTTTTCCGCCTTGCTGCCCAATATGACCAGCAGCGTTGCATCACCGCCATCATCCAGGATCATGTTCGGGCCGCTCGAATCCGGGCTCCCATCGCCGGGCCACTCGAAAATACGATGGGTGTATTCCCAATAATCATCCAGCGATTCGCCCTTGTAGGCGAATACCGGAATGCCCGCCGCGGCGATGGCTGCCGCGGCATGATCCTGAGTCGAAAAGATATTGCACGAAGCCCAGCGAACCTGTGCCCCCAACTTGATCAGCGTTTCGATAAGCACCGCCGTCTGTATGGTCATGTGCAGAGAGCCCGCAATGCGGGCGCCCGCCAGAGGCTTTGCTCCGGCATATTCTTCACGCAGGGCCATCAAACCGGGCATCTCGGTTTCGGCAATGGCTATTTCCTTCCGTCCCCATTGCGCCAGGGACATATCAGCGATTTTGTAATCTGAAAATTCTCCGCCTGCATGAATCGAGGCGGGATGCGCGGGAGTAGGGGTAGAGGGAGCAGATGCAGATGCGGGACTGAGCACAGCGTTCATAAAGTATCTCCAGAAAATGAACGAGCGCCGTTGTTACGTTCCTTCCTCTGCCGAGCCTCGCGGGACTGTGCCCGTTGCAGCGCTCCTCGGCCGGGAAGGGGGTTAACCGGATAATTCTATTAGGCGGCTCTTCGAGCCCCCCACGAGCGACGAGCACTGGCGGTCAGTTTGCGGCCATTATTCCCGCTTGCGTGGCGTCCATAGATCAGGCTATGAACTTCTCCCAACCGGCAAAAATATCTCGCAACCCGCCTTGCCATCATCCCGCGCCCTAATGGATCATCTGGGTTGAAGCTAACGCGAAACCAGACCTGCGAACCTGCCGGCTTACGCCTCCATTGCCACTTCGAGCCCTGCGTCGGCGCGCAGCCGTGCGGCCTTGTCGGCAGTTTCCCAGGTGAACTCCGGCTCATCCCTGCCAAAATGGCCATAGGCGGCGGTTTTTTGATAAATCGGCCGCAGCAGGTCGAGCGTGTGAATAATGGCGCGCGGGCGCAGGTCGAAATGGCGCTCGATCAGCCTGGCGATCTTGTCGTCGGAAATCTTTCCTGTTCCGAAAGTATCGACCATCAGCGAAACCGGACGTGCCACACCGATGGCATAGGCCACCTGAACCTCGCATCTGCTGGCAAGGCCGGCGGCGACGATGTTCTTCGCCACATAACGTCCTGCATAGGCTGCCGAACGATCCACCTTGGACGGGTCTTTGCCCGAGAAAGCACCTCCGCCGTGATGTGCAGTACCCCCATAGCTGTCCACGATGATTTTGCGCCCGGTCAACCCGCAGTCTCCCATCGGTCCTCCCACCACGAAGCGTCCGGTAGGGTTGACGAGGTAACGGGTTTCACCGCTCAGCATTTTTTTTGGAAGCACCGGTTTGATGATTTCTTCGATGACCGCCTCACTCAGTTGCGAGTGGGAAATGTCCGGATGATGCTGGGTCGATATCACGACAGTCTCGATACGCTGCGGCTTTCCGTTCAGATAGCGCACGGACACTTGCGACTTTGCATCCGGGCGCAGCCATGGCAGGCGCCCATCTTTCCTTAGTTCCGCCTGGCGCTCCATCAGGCGATGCGCATAGTAAATCGGCGCCGGCATCAATTGCGGCGTTTCGTCGCAGGCATAGCCGAACATGAGCCCCTGATCGCCTGCGCCCTGGTCCATCTCCTCCTCTTTGGAGCGGTTGACGCCCTGAGCAATATCCGGGGATTGTTTGTTGAAGGCGGTCAGTACCGCACAGGTGCGATAGTCAAAACCGATATCCGAGCTGTCGTAACCGATGCGCTTGACGGCTGCGCGCGCAACTTGCATATAGTCAACGTTGGCCTCGGTGGTAATTTCGCCGGACATGACGATCAAACCGGTACTGCACAGGGTTTCGCAGGCTACTCGTGCGTCTGGATCCTGGGTTAGGATGGCATCCAGGACCGAATCGGAAATCTGATCGGCAACTTTATCAGGATGACCTTCAGATACGGATTCGGAAGTAAAAAGATAGTCGCTCATGGGGCTCCCGCCGATTATTGGTCTCGAAAGACCTGTAGAATACCAAATAATCTTTATATTAAGAAGACAAACCGCCAATAAATCCGAATCAAGGCAGAGGCTGGCCATCAGGACGAATCCATGGTAGTCCGTCAATAAGCTCATAGTCCATCAATGAAGCTCAAGTTCACCAAGATGCATGGTCTCGGCAATGATTTCGTTGTCCTCGACGGTGTGAATCAGTTCGTATCGCTCAGCCCGGAACAATTGCGCCAGCTCGCCAATCGTCATTACGGCGTCGGATGCGATCAGATCCTGCTGATAGAAACGGCGCAGGGGAATGCTGATTTTCGCTATCGCATTTTCAACGCCGACGGCAATGAAGTGGAACAGTGCGGCAATGGCGCGCGTTGCTTCGTTCGCTATGTGCATGATCACGGGCTCACTGAAAAAACTGAAATTCGCGTCGAGACTCGTGGAGGTCTGATCGTTCCGCGGCTGGAGGCGAACGGGCAGGTAAGCGTCAATATGGGCGTGCCCAGATTCGAACCAGGGGAGATTCCGTTCATCGCTGAAAACCGTGAGTTGATTTACGTGCTCGATGTCGGCGACAGGCAGGTGGAAATCAGCACAGTCTCGATGGGTAACCCCCACGCGGTGCAAGTCGTGGCAGACGTGGACCGGGCCCCCGTATCAACCGAAGGGCCACTGATTGAAAGTCACCCGCGTTTTCCCCAAAGAGTGAATGCAGGCTATATGCAGGTGCTGGATCGCCGCCATATCCGGCTACGGGTATATGAACGCGGCGCCGGCGAAACACTGTCCTGTGGAACCGGCGCCTGTGCCGCGGTCGTGACAGGAAT
>DASVYI010000418.1:0-3240 GCA_036392275.1 Nitrosospira sp.
ACCGGGGTGTCGTAGGCCGCTCTGCCGCACGGCTCATGCCCCACGCCTTTGGCTGGACGAAATCCGCCGCCGCCATCGCGGGTGCGAAATAAGTGTTGACAGGCCCCAGGAGCCTGTCGGACTTGAAGAATCGAAGCGAAAAAGTGACTGGGCAAGGACAGATTTTGACGCTTTTGCAGGCCAATAGTTGTTCTATTGGCCGAAAAAGCGGTGAGATATGAACCGGCCAGATGCTTTTGCAGCCGATTTCCTTTAAGTCCGACAGGCTCCTAGTAGTTTCCCGTTCTGGCGCAGCTCTCGAACCGGGTATACTCGCCGAGGAAGGTCAGATCGACTTTGCCAATAGGACCGTTACGCTGCTTGCCTATGATGATTTCCGCAATCCCCTTGTCCGGGGTCTCAGGATTGTAGACTTCATCCCGATAGATAAAAAGAATCAGATCCGCATCCTGTTCGATGGCTCCTGATTCGCGCAAATCGGACATGACCGGCCGCTTGTTCGGGCGTTGCTCCAGGCTGCGGTTCAATTGCGATAACGCGACCACGGGAACATGCAACTCCTTTGCCAGGCTTTTTAACGAACGTGAAATTTCGGAAATCTCGGTTGCCCGGTTCTCCCCCGTTCCGCTGGCGGACATAAGCTGTAAGTAATCCACTACGATCAGCCCCAATTCTCCATGCTGGCGATGAAGCCGCCGCGCCCGCGCCCGGAGTTCAAGGGCATTCAACGCGGCGCTTTCATCTATGAAGAGCGGCGCATCGCTAAGCTTGCCCAGAGCATGGGTGAGCTTGGACCAATCCTCGTCCTGCAAACGGCCGGTGCGGACTTTGTGCTGATCCAGACGACCCACCGAGCCCAGCATGCGCATGGCCAGCTGCGCTCCGCCCATTTCCATGCTGAATACCGCCACGGGCTTTTGCAGCATCAGCGCCACATGCTCGGCTATGTTCAGTGAGAACGCGGTTTTACCCATGGATGGCCTGCCCGCGATGATGACTAGGTCGCCCGGCTGAAAGCCGGACGTTTTTTGATCGAGGTCGGTAAACCCGGTGGCGATTCCCGTGACATCGCTTTGACTGTCCTGGTTGTATAGTGTTTCGATGCGCTCGACGACTTGCTTCAGCAGCGGCTGAATATCGACAAAACCTTGCTTTCCCCGCGCACCGGCCTCGGCAATTTCGAACACCTTTGCTTCGGCTTCATCCAGCAGGTCCGCGGCGGTACGTCCCGCAGGCGTATAGGCTGAATCGGAAATCTCCGCGCCAACCTGAGCAAGCTGGCGCATGACCGATCGCTCGCGCACGATTTCCGCGTACCGGCGGATATTGGCGGCAGATGGCGTATTCTGGGCCATCACCCCGATATAGGACAACCCTCCGGCGTTTTGCAGCTCGGCTGATATCTCGAGCGACTCCGCAACGGTTACCACGTCTGCCGGCTTGCTGTGCTCAACCAGTTTGCAGATATGACGGTAAATAAGGCGATGGTCCTGCCGGTAAAAATCATCCTCGGTGAGAATGTCGGCGACCTTATCCCAGGCATGATTGTCCAGCATCAATCCGCCCAGCACCGACTGTTCCGCTTCAACGGAGTGCGGCGGCATTTTATAGGACTCAAGCAACGGATCGCTGCTGGCTGCGGTGAGGAATTGAGCCATCGGCTCTACGCGGGATTCATGACAATCGGAGAGATTCTACCATCCGGATTGTACTTGAAAAAATTAAAAAGGGCTGTTGATACCAACAGCCCCTGCCTGGATTGCATCAGGAAAAAACTCAGGAAGCAGCCTCCCCCAAAACTGACACGACAATATTCGCCAGTACATCGCTATGCAACGCAATGGCAACCGGATAGTCCCCCACCTGCTTCAGGGAGCCTTGCGGCATACGTATCATTGCCCGCTCAATGGGAAAACCCTGAGCTTTCAGCGCGTTCTCGATATCGGAGTTGGTGACGGAACCGAACAGCTTGCCGTCCACGCCCGCTTTTTGAGTTATCTGTACCATCAATCCGTTCAGTTTGGCTGCCTGAGCCTGGGCCGCTTCCAGAATTTCCGCCTGGGTTTTTTCCAGTTCCGCGCGTTTGGCCTCGAACTCGGCGATAGCCGCCTGGGTTGCGCGCTTCGCCTTCCCTGTGGGGATAAGGAAGTTTCGCGCATAGCCATTCTTTACCTTGACCACGTCACCCAGCTGGCCGAGATTGACAACTTTTTCCATCAGTATGATCTGCATGTCATTGCTCCTTGATATACGTGTTATATGCTGGTTCAGTGCAAGTCCGTATAGGGCAGCAATGCGAGAAAACGTGCACGTTCAACGGCAACGCCCAGCTGGCGCTGATAACGCGACTTGGTGCCGGTAATGCGAGCCGGAATGATTTTGCCATTTTCATTGATGAAATCTTTCAGCAGATCGATATCCTTGTAGTCCACCGTTTTGATACCCTCCGCGGTGAAACGGCAGAATTTTCTGCGTTTGAACAAGGGACGGCCAAGCTTCTTGTCCTTATCCTTGTCCTTGACGTCTTTCCTTTTCGAAATAAACCGAGCCATGATCCTTAACCTCCTCTTACCTCTTGAATGAATGCTGTTAGATGAAATCGATATTGTTCACGTGCAATACCAATTGCGAACTCATACGGCTTTTTTTTGCCAGAAAACCGGTCAGCCTCACTGCGGTGTCCGCCCTCGTTCCTGAAACGATCTCAGCCATTTGTCCTAATGCCACTGCGGGGACTTCACACTCGACCTGACGCAATCCGCCTGCCTCGATCTGACGCGATACATGGTTGAGCCTGAACTCGGTTACCGCAACGCCTGCCGGTGTAAAACGCAGACCGCTGATTTCGACGATATTGCCGCAAATTACCGTCTGGTTGCAGTCCAATTATTTGGTCTGGCCTATCGCGAGCGTGGTATCCCGCGGATCTTCCGCGGCCGCGGCGGCTGGCCTGGCCTTTTCCTCGCGCATCATCGGTGAAGGCGCAGTCACCGGCCCGTCCATCTTGATAGTGAGATGGCGCAATATCGCGTCGCTGAACTTGAAAGCATGATCCAGTTCATCCAGCGTTTCCTGATCGCATTCGATGTTCATCAGTACATAATGCGCCTTATGGACCTTCTGGATCAGATAGGTCAGCTGACGCCGCCCCCAGTCTTCCAAACGATGAATCTGGCCATTCCTGGCGGTCACAATACCGCGGTACCGTTCGATCATTGCTGGGACCTGCTCGCTCTGATC
>DASVYI010000419.1:0-2567 GCA_036392275.1 Nitrosospira sp.
GGTACCGGCAAGGCTGATCCCTTGCTCGATGGTTTTTCGGGAAATGTTGGGGCGCAATGAAAGCAGGGCTGGATCGGACACTGGCGCAATGGCAAATAATCCGTCCATCCCGCCGCGAAGGAACAGCAGAATAAACCGTCCGTCATTTCCCGCGGCCGGCGTGGCAAGGGCGTGGGCACGCTGCACAATCAACCCCGGCAGCGCGGTCGCGACGATTCCAAGCCCCAGGGATTTGATGAAGAGACGGCGACCCGAGGCAAAACCTGAAAGGTTTTTAGCGGAGCTCATGGATGGGTTTTCATATCATGGATGGGTTTTCATATTTATGTGCCGCGCTTTGCACCTTGCCAATCCGCCTGGCACTCAGCGATGCAAGGCTTCAGGTGAGGATAAGAGGGCTGCCATTTGCTCCTTGGGACCCAGTTCGGTGATCGCCGCGGAAGTGGTCGACGAAAGTGGTCCCAATGTTGTTTCGATCGCTTGCAAATCAGGTTGGCAGGGGGAACCCTGCATGAATCGCTGTTTTCTCTCATTCATTTCCTTAAGCCTGGCTGGATCCCCGGAGTTATCCGGGTCAGCTTGCGCTAACGGAATACGGTTCGTGGCCACTCCCATCGCAAAACGAATACGCTTTGCCATCGCTGCCGGGGACAGCCAGTCGGCTTCTCTGGCACCATAGCCATCGGGCGTCGTTCGCATGAAAGGCGCTTGACCCGCGTCCATGGCGGAAGCAGCAAGCAGCTCCGCATTTCCGATAGGTTGGCTCTGGCATGCGGCACGTGCCACTGACAAGAGTTGATCCAGAGGTTCCTTGAATTTCACCTGTTTTTCGATGCTCATAGCGAATTGCGGCGATTGGAGCATGGCATCGAGCGTTGCCGAAATACTTCCACCCGATTGCAGGAAGGCATCGGTCATGCTTTTGACTACGGTTTCTGGCGGCGTGTCAGACAGGAACCTGAGAGCCAGTTTGCGGCTGATATGGCGGGCAGTAGCGGGGTGGGCAGCAAGAAGATGCAGCGCCCGGTCAATTTCATCGACACCGTGCCCCGGCGGGAAATTTTGCCCGAGCAGACGCTTCGCCTCGAAATCATGCCGGCGCGGGTCAAACAGAAAGAGCTCTTTGCGCACGGCCCCCACGCGGTCGAGGACGCGATCATTCATGTTGGCCCTCCATACCCCGGCGCCGCTAATGATGCGCGCAAGTTCCTGGACATCTGTCTGGGTATATCCGGCATCAACTCCGAGTGTGTGCAGTTCCATGAGTTCGCGGGCGAGGTTTTCATTGATGCCTGGCTTCTTGCCGCGATTGGCGGCAAATCTGGCTGCCTGGCTGTTTGGCGCTGTCGATTGGGCGTTATCCAGATAAACCTGCATCGCGGGATGAAAGAAACTCGCCCTGAGCAACGCCTCGAAGGAATCCGCTTTCATTGCCGCTTCGATATGACGCGCGTAATCTCCCGCCAGGATTTTTCCGAAACCTTTCGGCGCATAGATCGAAAAATGGTTCAGCCAGAAGGAAAACAGTACCTCATGCGCCTGATTGTCACTGTTTGCCATCGCCAACAGGCGGGTTTTGATTGCGCTCCGGGCGTGCAGCCGCTCCAGTTGCTGGACTTCTTTCTTGCGTGTTTGATCATTCTTGAGATCATCGCGTTCGCTTCCGCCCGGGCCGTAAACTGTCCATGTCAGCGCAATCGGCTGGGATGCCGGCATGTCCGCGATTTGACTGGAGATAATTGCCGGCAAGGCGCTATCCTCGAAGATGCCGCGCTCGATGTAGGCGCGCGGACTCATGCGGGCGGCACTGGCGATCGAATCGATAGTGGCGCCGTAGCCAAACCGGCCAAGCATGGCACGGGCGAGAGATTCGCCCATCGGGCGATCAAGCTCGATGGATTGCGCAGCCGCGCTTCCTGCCAATACCAACGCAAACATGGCGAAAACGCCAAGAGAAACCAATCGGCAGGTTAATGGACGGGTTAACTGGAGTGGCATCATGAATTTATCATCGCGCCCGCATGGCAAGGAGGGCAAAGAGCTCACCGCAATTTTTACGGGGGAACATGACGCGAGAGTTGGAAATAAACGACCGCCTGTTTGCCTGTTTAAGACTCAAACCCAGCCAGGCGACGCATGGCTTTGATCCATTCGTCGCCAGCTTTGACAGCGGTATCCCGATGACGGCCATCGGGAACGATGAGTAATGTTTTGGGTTCAGCGGACATGGCATAAAGCCGCTCCCCCATCTCAACCGGAATTACCTCATCCGAGGAACCATGGATGAAAAGTTTTGGAACCCGGATATTCCTGATCTTCTCGTCGGATGTGTATTTCTGGGTAAGAATCAGCGACAGGGGAAGCCATCGATATGAGGTGGTTTGCACAACGTCCGAGAATGAAGTGTATGTCCCTTCGACAACCAGCGCATCGAGATGCGTTGCGGTCAATGCCAAGTCGATTGCGACCGCCCCACCCAACGAGTGGCCATAGATCAAGCGTTTCTTTGCCTGCGGCGCAAGCGTCAGCATTTGCTCCCAGGCTGCTTGTGCGTCCGCATAAAGTGC
>DASVYI010000420.1:0-3357 GCA_036392275.1 Nitrosospira sp.
ATGCAAAAAGGACGATACAGAAGGGAAAGAGGCGCTGGCGATGCAGATCCGCCAGGCCCTGACCGTGCAGCACAGGTGGAAGAGGAAATATTTTATCGAGCGCTCCGCGACGCCATCGACGACGATGATGTGATGAATGAAGCCCTAGTTGAACATACTGTCGCCAAGGATCTTATTGCTCAGATCCAGTCGATGCGGGTTTGCGACCCCATGTATGACGCAGTCGTCACAGTGTTTGGCGAATACATCAATCACCATATAGAGGAAGAACAAAATGAAATCTTTCCAAAAGCGAAGAAAGCAAAGATTGAGCTGGAAGAACTAGGAATGGAAATGGCAAACCAAAAAGAGGTCTTATCGGAAGAATAACTTCATCGTATGTAACGTCTAAGATATGCTCATAAGTCGTAATCGAGCATATGGGTATTGAGCTTCCATCCGGCATCTCTCAGCCTTTTTGGGCCGGCCGAGAAGTCCAGTACAGGCGTGGTGATCGGTTCAAGACATAACTGAATGCTGAACCACATGCCCAACGGCATGCCGCAATCCCGTTCGTCTCTCCAAAATCCACGACTAACCCAAGCCATGTCTTCTCGCCGGTCTCGCCGAAGGGCAATATTGTCGATCCTCAGCATCATATTCCTGGTGGTGCTGATATTCATCACCTGGTTCGATTGGAACATGTTCAAGCCATTTATCGAGCGGCAGGTAACAGAGAAAACAGGCAGGGAATTTGTGATTCAGGGTGACCTGGATGTCGACTTATCGATGAATCCGCGCATCAGTGCGGAAGGTATCTCCCTGGCAAATGCCGATTGGAGCACCGAACAGCCCATGCTCAGCATAGGGCAACTCGCATTCCGAATCAGCCTATGGGATTTTCTGGCCGGGGATATCGTTCTGCCAGAAGTTTCGGTATTCCAGTCAAAAACAATCTTGGAAATAAGCGCGGACGGAAAGCGGAACTGGGAACTTAAAAAGGAGGAAAAAGAAACAGAGTTGCCGAAAATAGGCAGGCTTACCCTGGACGACGGTGTCCTGATTTTTCGTGATCCTGAAAAAAAAACGGACATCACCGCGAGAATATCCACTGATGCATCAGAGGATGCGGGGGAGACACCGCTTAAGGTAAAGGCCAAAGGCACATTTACCGAGTTGAAATTCACAGCGCAAGCAGAGGCTGGGGGCGTGAATATTTTGACAGACGAAACTATCCCTTACCCTATCAAGGCCAGTGTCGAGATTGGGACAACACGCGCCAAGCTGGACGGGGCGATTACGGGAGTTGCGAAGCCCTCGCGGATGGGCTTCAACCTCGATATGAATGGTGATGACCTTTCCGCACTCTACCCTATAGTGGGCATCGTGATTTTCCCCTCACCTCCTTATCGCATTTCGGGAAAGCTCCTTTACCATGATAACCTGTGGTCAATGACAGGGTTTTCAGGAAAGGTCGGAGAGAGCGACCTCGGCGGCGCGATTGTGCTTGATACCAGCGGCAAACGTCCGATGCTGCGTGGCGAGCTCATCTCCAATGTTCTTGACCTGCACGATATGCAGGGCTTCGTAGGCGCGCGACGAGCCCCCCAGCCGCAGGATACCCAAGCAGAAAAGGAAGAGAAGGAAGCTTCCCTCGAGTCCCAAAAACACCGCCTGCTCCCCGACGAGAAATTCAAGGTCGATAGGCTGCGAGCGATGGACGCCGACGTAAGGTTTACCGGTGAGTCCTTTCGCAACAAGGAGCTGCCGGTCGAGCATCTCGTAGCACATCTCAAGATCGATGACGGACTCATGACACTGAGCCCTGCAGATTTCGCGGTGGCGGGTGGACACATTAAATCCAATTTGACGATCAACGCACGAGGTGACATCCCCACCGGCGAAGTTAGGGTTGACGTTAAAAGACTTCAGTTACCCAAACTCTTTCCCAAGATCAAGCTCATCCATAGCGCTGAGGGAGTCATCGGCGGCGCAACAAACCTGAAAGCCCGCGGTGAATCCGTCGGAGCGCTGCTGGGGTCGGCCAACGGGCGTTTTGGATTGATAATGTCGGGGGGAGAAATCAGCGAACTCGTGCTCGGCGCCATAGACCTCGATGCGGCTGTACTTCTGAAGGCTTTGTTCGCCGGAGATAAAAACGTCCCCGTGCGGTGCGCAGTCATCGACTCTGACGTCACGGAAGGGATCATGACCACCGACGCCTTTGTAATTGACACGGAGGAAACCAATATCCTGGGCGAGGGGCAGATAAGTCTTGCTGAAGAGACGATCAAAATGAAACTTTCGCCGCAACCCAAACAGGTCAGTTTTCCTACCCTCCGCACGCCCGTGCACATCGCGGGCACGTTCCGGGATCCGATAGTCTACCCAGACAAAGTGCTGGCTATGCGCGTGGCAGCCTCCGTGGTGCTGGGTGTTCTCGCGACGCCCTTCGCGGCCTTGATACCATTGATCGAAACGGGACCTGGCGAAGATACAAATTGCGGCGCACTGATCGAATCAGTTAAGCAGCCCAGGCCTCCAAAGCAGAGCAGACTGAAAAAACAAGTTCAGGACCAGTTTGCTCAGCCAAAGAAATAATACCGTGAGGCGAAGGGCCGTGGAGGTAGAAATCGCCGACGGTGGCAACATCCTGGCGCCGGGCATGGGGGCACGTCATCCCGTTCTTTGTCTTTCCACCGCCAATCCGCCGCGTCATTTACACGACTAATGCCATCGAGAGCGTGCACGCACGGCTGCGCAAGATCATCAAGACGCGTAGCCATTTCCCCAGTGATGAGGCAGCTACCAAGCTGATCTTTTTGGCACTGCGCAATATTACCGCTGATTGGGGGCGTGCCGCCCCCGACTGGAAACAGGCGATGAACCAGTTCGCTATTCTGTTTGAAGATCGTTTCAGGCCAATGCGATAAAATGAAACCGACTTTCCCACCGGGCCGCACGCTCTTGCCCTATACAAGGGGCTGCGTGCGTCGCCGTGGAAAAGTCTATGAGCGCCTCACACACAAAAATTCTGACACTACCGGGTGGAAGGCGTGCTGAAACCTTTTCAGAAGCAGTTGATGAATGGTGCCATAGCTGCACAACGCGCCATCGACTCACCCGCAGCGTATGAGCGGTTAAAGCAGCGTCTGCGCGGCTGCCCTCCGAGCGCCAATTGATATGCTAAAGAGATATCCTTTTCTATTATTGATAACGTATTTTATCAATAATAAAGGATGCGTTAGCTTGCCCCTGATTCAACCCCTCATAAAATATGTTATCAAGGGTAAAACAGTAAAATAAATTAATTGTTCTTACCAAACGTTTTCTCCCTTTTTCCTCCTTGGGAATGAGGCACACTGAATACTCAACATT
>DASVYI010000421.1:0-2271 GCA_036392275.1 Nitrosospira sp.
ATACTGCGTGCTGTTGTTGGCGATGCCATGAGATGGGTAGTCCGCCAGAAACTGCTTGGCCACGGCCTGATATTTGGCGGACAAGCCGGTAGCGCCACCATTCTGCAGCGCCAGGGGTATCCAGAAGATCGCATAAAGGTTGTCACCGGTCATGATCGGCCCGCCCTGGTAGGTCAGCAGCCCGGGAGCATTGGTGGCCTGCTGCGCCTTGATCTGCTGGCTGGCTTGCGGCGTAGGGAACATGTGGATCGTACCGGTCTCTCCGGTCGCACGATACGGCGAGTTCACAGCATCCTGAGCAATTGCCGCCCCTGGTAGCAACAAAGTCAGGACGATAGCGGCGAGCAAACACTTTTGGGCACACGAGTGGTTCATTTGGTCTTTCCTTATTTGAGTTTTTTGCTACTGAGGGGAAGGTGGAACGGTGTGACTGGTTAGAGAGCCTAACGCAAGATTTTATGCCGAGCAAGAAAAAACAGCATTGATCTGCATAGGAATCACGATCGCTACATACGAAGTCGTCCGCCCGCCCATCGGCGTCGTGCTCGCCGAACCCAACGCGGCACTCTATCACCACCGCCTATCCTTTCGGATATTTGCGCCAACATCTGAGATAGCCTGGGCCGGATGACATAAGAAGTTTCATGCCAGTGGCAGGCCAGGTCGGATATGGCAAAAAGTTGGTGAATAGCTGCTTTTTACGTTTACGTAACTGGTGTGAGGCCGAACCTAACAATTGGCAGAGTAGATGCACAGCGTTGTAGTGTTAAGACAAGCTCCGATGTGGGGAGCAATCGGGTATAGGGCGCCGCCAGTTGAAAAAGCCTAGTTCGTGCAGCAAGTTGTATGCAGTCTGGCTGGTAGGTCCTGCACCGTCGAAACGGCCGGTTCGGACCGTGTAGAGCACTGTTTGAAACAAAGTTTGCAGCATGTGCAATCTTTTTGCGTATCCAGAGCGTTCAACAGATTTTTATGTTGCAATGCTTGACAACACAAAAAGAAGTAGTAATGTAAGGGTCGCTTCCTGAGTTCTTCCCCCAAAAAGAACGACACATAAAGGGCCCCCAGGTTTAATCATCGATAGTTGCGAGTGCGCGCATACTCGCTTGATCAATTCTTAAAAGTTGGCTTCATCGTTGCGTTGTCTGAGTACGCCGCCCGGAAGGAGAGGTTCCGTGCGGTGCGATACGAGGGGCGTGCCTCCGCCGATGGCGGAGCTTCGCAGAGGTGAGGAGCAGCTGCCTGCACTGACGCTTCGAGTCCAGCAGCTGCGCAGTTCAGACCCGGGGAATTCAAAACAGCCATTTTTCTGATGGCGCGCTCCGTTGATGTGGCGGGCGCGAGTAATAGCGGGGAGGCATCGGGTGAAGTGTGTCTCGAGTACGTCACCGAAAAAGGAACTGGATTTCGGCTCGAAAAACCGAACCCGATATGTTGCATTTGCCGGCGGCAACGTCGCCAAAACCAAGGCGTCGTGACCAAAGGCTTACCTCCGCAGTTTCTGCGGAGCTGGGAGAGCAGCTAAATTTCAGGAGGAAACACACAATGAAGTCTAGATTCGTCGTAGTAACGGCGCTGGTCATATGTGCCGTAGCGATCAGTTCTTTTGCAGCAGATGCTCCGGACGCGAACAGAAAGGTTCCGGCATCGTTTAAACTGCAGCTTGCACCCGCAGTTGAGCGCACACCTCAGCAGATGGATGCAGCCGACGCGGTAAATGCGCTGAATGGTGCCGTCCGAGAGGTCCCTTTCCGCCCCACGATGTCTGCAGCTCAATACGCAGCCATAAAGAGCGCTCCGGCGGCAGCGACGAGGCCTGGCATAGGTTCCGCGCTACCCACGGCCGGCGGAACCATCCTGGCCAAGTTTGTCGGCGTCAGCCAGTGTCAGGGTGACGGCCTCTGCTGGTATCCGCCCGACGTTGCTGGTTCCATCGGCAAAACGCAGTTCGTGTCCGTTTCCAATAACGTGTTCTCGGTTTTCAGCCGCTCCGGCCTTTTGCTGAAGACCAACTCGTTGAACGGTTTCTTCGGTTATTTCACCACGTCCATGTTCGATCCCCGCGTGCAATACGACGAGGAATACCAGCGCTGGGTTATAACCGCTGATTCCTTCCAGGATTCCAGCAATAACCAATTCCTCGGTATCGCGGTTTCGCAGACGTCCAGCGCCACCGGTAAGTGGTGGATCTATTTCGTTAACACCAAGAACTTCGACGCGAGCGGTGGTTTCTATGACTACCCGATGCTGGGACTCACGCAAGATGCGGCT
>DASVYI010000422.1:0-3436 GCA_036392275.1 Nitrosospira sp.
GCCCATACAGATGCGTTTCAACGAACTGATTTCGGGTGTGCGGGCGGACGTTGCCGTAAAGGTTTTCGGTGATGACATGGATGTCCTGTTCAGTGTTGCCGGGGAGATCGAGAAGCTTCTGGGTACGGTTCCGGGCGCGGCGGACGTCAAGGTGGAGCAACTCACCGGTTTGCCGGTACTTTCGATTCAGCCTGACCGCGACAGGCTCGCCCGTTACGGACTCAACGTGGCGGATGTGCAAGACGCTGTGGCGGTGGCTGTCGGAGGCCGGAACGCAGGCATGATTTTCGAGGGAGACCGGCGCTTTGAACTGCAAGTGCGTCTCCCCGAGCAATTGCGCGGCAATATCGAATCACTCAGGCGCCTGCCCATCGGTTTGCCCACCGGCTTACCCATTGGCCCGGCCGGTGGGCCGCCTGGCGGCACGCCCATTCTCGCGCAACCTGGCGGCGCACCCGCCGCAGCCGCTCCGCCCGTATACGTGACGCTCGATGAAGTAGCCAGGATCGAGGTGGTTCCCGGACCCAATCAGGTGAGCCGGGAAAATGGCAAACGCAGGGCGGTTATCACCGCCAACGTGCGTGGCCGGGATCTCGGGTCCTTCGTCGATGAGGCTGAAGTCCTGGTCGCAAGAAATGTGCAGATTCCGTCCGGGTACTGGCTGACATGGGGCGGGCAGTTCGAACAGATGATTTCAGCGGCCGAACGGCTGCAGATCGTGATTCCCCTGGCTCTCGGCCTGATTCTGATCCTGCTCTACGCAATGTTCGGTAATTTTCGGGATGGATTGCTGATGTTTACCGGGGTTCCCTTCGCACTTAGCGGGGGAGTCATCGCATTGTGGCTGCGTGGTATCCCGCTATCCATTTCCGCCGGGGTGGGTTTCATTGCCCTGTCGGGCGTGGCGGTATTGAATGGACTGGTGATGCTGGCATTCATCCGTGATTTGCGGGCACAAGGCCGTTCTCTGGATGATGCCATTCACGACGGCGCCCTCACCCGCTTGCGTCCGGTACTCATGACAGCGCTGGTAGCAGCCCTCGGGTTTGTTCCCATGGCGCTCGCCACCGGTACTGGCGCAGAAGTGCAGCGGCCGCTGGCAACCGTGGTCATCGGCGGTATTCTTTCCTCCACTGCGCTGACTTTGCTGGTGTTGCCAGTACTATACCGGCTGGTCCACGGCCGGGACATTACAGGGGTTTCACAAGATCATAATCATATTTGATCCCATCTATCTTCACCGAAAGAAACATTCCCGATCCGTAGACCGGGAACTGGCATAACCACGGCCATGGCATGGAGCGATCGGGACCCGGAGCGGATGACGGTGGGAAAAATGCGATAGCAAAAGAAAAGACAGTCCAGGTTATCCCCAATATCGACAAAACGCTTGTCGCGCTCCGAACTCTCGTCAACAGATTTTCGCGGAGCCGGTCAAAAAAACATCCCTCTCCAAATTTCAGAACAGTGTCATCTAAAAATATCGAAATTGGTGCTCCAGAGAACTTGTAACAGAAAAAAATTCCTCCTGTGTCCCTGCGTATCGATAACGGAGGTTTGCAGCAGGGGTCCTATTTCGATATTTCCGGCATTTTCAGTGCGGTAACCGATGCCGCCGTATAACCAATCCTCGCTATAGACAGCGTTTCGCTGGCCCGAAGTACTGAAAAAAAATTCGTTATAGGTGTTCAGGTAAAATTCTCCCGGATCGAGCCGCTCGCCCTGCAACGGAAGGTTATACCCAACCATGTATCTGAGCCGTGTCGAAAACGGCGTTTCATGGGTTTGCGCGTTGGTAATGAAGCGTTCTTCGAAACGAACCCGCTGATAGAGATTTCCCGTTAAGACAGGAGTACTGAAAATAGCCTGCTGGAATACCCTGTTTTCATTTGTTGAATCGTTATTGAACGGGTTGGTGCGTTGATAAACATACGCAACGGCGAAGTTCAATTGCGGACTGTATTTATAAATGAGGCTGGGCTGGAAGTAGGACAGGAGATCTCTGGCGGGAAACCGTCTCCCATCCACGGTCCGGTCGGTTGCATTCACCGCAGTGGAAACGAATAAATTGTAGTCAAAAACATCAGTGACCCTGCCCGTCTGCGAAATTGCTGGCAGAACACCGAACAAATTCGCGTCCTCGGCCCAGGAAATACTTGCATGCACAACCAGGATGAAAACAATGACGGTTTTCATCCTGAAGGTACTCATGAGAGTCTATGTTTCCTTGTAAATAGCATGCGGAAACGACCGATGAGGAGATTTTGCGGAAGAAAAAGTTCGTGCCGGCATGGATTCAGTCCGCTTTGCTGAACACCATCAATTCAGTATCGGAAGGCTTGGCACCTCTTCCTTGTTTATTTCCTTAAAATCACCAGCCCTGGTAAAGAATGCCTCGAAAAAATATTCTCCGTCAGGCCGTTCACCGCGTAACTTTATTTCGAAAAAATTTTCCCCACCAGAGGCGACTTCTTCGCATTTGTAGATATGATAGCGGGTAAAATTGGTATTAAAATAACCAATGATTTTATGGCGAACGGCATCCTCAATGGTCGCACAGTCAACCTCTTTTTCCACTTCAATAATTCCTCCTGAACTATCAAAGGTCAGGTCAAATTTGTCCCCCTTATATTTAAGTTTGACTTCATATCTAGCTTTGCCAGCCTCATCCTTTTCCCTAAAATATTTTGCTTTCCTTTCTTCGGGATAGTTGATTTGTAAGTATTTCAAGATGCTTACAGGAATCTCCTTGACCGAAACCTCGACATTGGAGAAGCTAGGATAGCTAAAAAATAGGGATAAGATAAGTAAGACACCTCGTGCCGATGATTTAGCTTTCATCGTCATATCCTTCGACCAAGAGTTTCCATGGTAAACCTACTCCCTAATTACCGATAATAATACGGATCGATCGATCAATATCGTGTTCTCAGCTCACTTACGGCGCGGCCGATCTTGCGCCGCAGCAGGGCGCGCAACGTTGCTCCATCCGCATAACCGACCTGAGAAGCAATTTGATCGACGCTATCGCTACTCATCCTCAAAAGATGTACGGCGCGCTCGACCCGCAGGTCCTGAAAATACGAAAGCGGCGTTTTACCCAATACCGCTCGCATGCGGCGGGATAATGTTCTTTCGCTGGTGCCTATTGCTCTGGCTGCGCCGGTCAGCGAGAAACCCTCGGCCAGATTACCCCGCGCCCAGCACTCAAAACGCTCCACCAGCAGATCGTTATGCGCAAGGTGATCGGAAATCGCGAAAACTGCCTGCGATGAGCGCGGCTCGGTCGATAGATAGCGCGCTGTCAACGCTGACAACATGGGGCTGCAACGCCTTACAAGCCATAGCGCGAGATCAACGTGAGCAAGCGCTGCACCGGCTGTAACGAAACCGGATGAACTTATTACCATGCGCGACTCTTCCAGAATCACACGAG
>DASVYI010000423.1:0-6620 GCA_036392275.1 Nitrosospira sp.
CTGAGCCGAGCTTCCCGGACCCGTAGCATGCGTAAACGGCCCTGCCTTGCACAAAATGTGCCACTGGTTTTATTGCGCCCAAAGGAGGTCCATGTAGCAAGACAGGCGCTATTTCAATCCGTTTTGACCAGGTCTCCGCTCGGCAAACCCCATCCCATGGGGTCGCGGCGAAATCAGGGGCTTGCTGTGTTGCATTCTCTGGCATTCGTAGTCCCCTGACCTGCGCCTTGCGATCATCCTGACTTTACCGCAATGCGCTCCAAGAGAATTTATTCAGAAAATTCCCTTGATACTTATTTCACGTCCTGCGTTGCTGCACGAAAAGCGTGAGGGGGCAACGCGTGAAGACGCTGACGCATAGCGCGGACTATAGTCAAGTTTTGCATAGCGGACTATGGTCAAGTTTTGCAGCGCGGTATCCGCGTTTTTCGTGCGCAACCCGAAGGGACGGATGGATTTGCCTAGCCCACCTTGCTCGCCGCTTGCAGAGATCCAATCTGCCGCGCGGGCCGGCATTTTTATGCGATTGACAATGGCAGGGCAGCTTCGGACGTTAAACGTCTTTCCGGAACCATTTGTATGAGGTGAAAACAGCCTGGCGATATCGCTTGTAATCAATCTGCAAATCGTCTCGAACGGGTGGCTTGGAGCTGGGCCATTGAAAGCTCGTACCTGATTTCTTCATCTGCCCCGAACGAGGTCTTGCGAAAAGAAACTGATTGACCGGAAGAGGCACCATCGCAAAATAAGTCCACTGATGGTTTTGTGTAAGGGGAACGGCAGAGCGCAGCTCTGCCGGGGTCCATGCCGCATACATGGAGTTAAGAAAGTCATCGTAGAGCCTTTCAAGTCCATGTGACAAATATTCCTGACCCATCAATTGCACGTATTGTTTCACACAGTCGGACGTTCTCAAGCGAGTCAGGTCCATTATGAAAATGGTTCCCTGGGCACTTATCAGATGTACGACCTCTTGCAGCATTTTCTGTAACGCCTCGAGCGACGGAAGGTGATGCGCAGAGTTTGTGCATGTAATCAAATCAAATTGCTGGCCGTCAAATTGGAGCAAGCTTGTTATATCTCCGGATACAAACTCCACGCGGTCGGAAAGTCCCATTTTTGTTGCATTACGCCGGGCCTTTTCCAGCATCGGCTCAGATAAATCGATTCCCACTACTTTCTCCGCACCACCGTATTTTGCGAGAAACAAGCTAAAATGTCCGGGCCCGCAGGCCAAATCCAGGACCTTTCCGTTACGGTTCAACCCTCCGATCTCGTGCAGTAGCTCCAGTGCGCCACAAAAGCTGATCATGACATTGGAGTTGATAATTTTGTCAAATTGATCGACATTCTCCTGCCCAGTCATCACCTGATCAGGTTCAGGTACCCGTGCAAGAGTTTGAGGGCCGACACAATGCTGCGCCGCCAACTTGACCATTTGAGCAGTACTAATCATTTTGACCTGTTACTTTGATACCCACGGTTGCAGATCCGAAGCCAGCCCATATTTTATAACTGTAACATCCTGCCCGCCAGGATTACAACGTAGCCTGCCGCAGAATTCTGGAAAAATACAGCAAACTGTCCGGGGCTGTTGGCAGCATAATTAGGCGTCCCCGTTTTTGGTTATCTCAAACCTAAATCCGGCAGCTGACCACTCATCTTTAACTTTATCGCCATGATCTATGAAGCTTTTTTACGAAGCTTGACGTTCACCTTTTTGGTGACCCCACTACGGGCGGATTGCACGGTTTTTGCGGCACAAGGCTGCATTGCAACTCCTTGAGATGGAATAGCGCCCCAGAGCGTCGCCCGAGGGGCCCCGCGAAGCGGGGATCGGGCAGCGGCGGGGACGCCCGGCCGCGCTTATGGCACTTGGGGCGCGCGCATCCCGCTACGGGGTCGCATCTTCCTGCGGAAGAAACTGCTCCGCCCTTCGCGGTCGCATTTCGCGTCGTCGCGCCTTGCCCTGTACCCCAAAAACCGCACACTCCACCCCGTCCAACTGCCGGAATTTAGGTTAAAAGGACGATGAGGGATAGACGGAATAAGCGGGGATGATTCCCGGGAATTTGGAAGGTGAAACGTGTATGCAGGATGCGACCTGGATTCTGGATGGGAGTTAGTAGCGCGCGCCGCTATGTGGACGGCAGAGCGATGCCGGGGCGGGTCACACCCGGGAAAACGGGAAAACGGGTTATTCCCAGTCAGGTGTCGCATCGAAAGAATCTCGTGGTCACGCTGAAAAATTCAGCGTTTCTCACGTGCCTCCACCATAAAACCACTGAATCGTTGATTACAGAACTGTAGCGTTCAATCGTTTCACGTCATCTTAAACCAGGGCTGATCATGATTCCACGGCATAAAGCCCCCGCCTGCTGACAGGCGGGGGCTTCGATTGACTGGCGCGCGGGTTTTACACTTTGCGACGTCTCGAGGCGCCAATACCCAACAGGCCGATACCGAGCAAAGCCAGCGTGACGGGTTCCGGAACCTTGTTGAAGTCGACGCCCCCACTTGTCTGGTTGATCACCAGGAATCTACCAGCTGGATCCAGGAAAACACCTTGGCTGGTATTGTTAAACTCGTCGAATTGCGCGTTGTAGAATGGGACAGGACTGGTAAACAGGGAAGTCCCCTGGGGATCGAGGAGCGTAAACACGTTCGTCGAGTTAAACCCTGTCCCACCCAGAGCATTGAGATTTGCAACGCCTACGATCAAATCTGCGGTGGCAATCATGAAGCTGTCTGCGCCGTGTACGACCGATGCAGCTCCGCCAGCATTTGTCGCGGAAATGAACGTGGTAGGAGTGGCGACCGAAGGATCGACCCAGAAATCGACCTGCAAGGCATTAACGGTGTAGGTACTGCCGGGTTGGGTGTACGCGCCACTCGTCAGGGTGAGGTCATATCTAAACTCCGCCCACATTTGCCAGTTGGCATTCAAGCCGGTAACAGTGCTAAGCAAAGTGCTGCCACCGAGTGAGAAGGCTGAAAAATTTACCCATCCTTCCCCGTGGGACTGATTGGCACCGGGATTATTCAGCGTTACAAGCGTGGATGAGTTACCGATGACGAAATCTGCGTCGAAAGGGCCAGGGTGAGACCCACCGGTACTTCCGAACGCGCCATTCGGGTCAACAGTGAATACCGGGGCCGCCAAGACCTGCGAACTGATCCCGAGAGCCAGAATCGCCGCAAGACTGGTCGCTTGTAGCGCTGTGTGCATGGACTGCATTTTCATTATTAAATCCTCAGAGAGTTAAGCTTTTCAATGTTTGGAACCGAAGGCAAATCAACCGCCGGCAAGCATAGATAAGCAAACTTCGTGCCAGTATAATTATACGTGTAATATCATTTACTTATCTATATTTTTCATAGAAATCTGATACTCATGTATAAGATTCCGACATCTCTGCGATGAAACTTTGTGCCCCTATCTCCGGGAGGTCGGCTGCTTGAATCGGCATCGGCGCCGGATCATGGCCAGGGCGCAAGCTCGCTTCAGGTACGAACATGCTGGTGTATGCAGCGAGGATGGTTCGGCAGGAGGCAACCAAAAGACGGAAAAAGGATCCAGGGACGGACTCGAAAGCAGATCGATGAGCCGGCGCTGCCTAGCTCTACGGGGTCTCCGCTCCGGTTTCTATTGCCGCCTTTTCAAGTAACGGGGCGAGGTCTTCCTACGGTAGGAATAGGAATGAAGGGGAGATGCCTGCCTTCAGGATTTACGCTTGCCTGCCTTTGAACACAACAGCCTGTCGGCTTGTTGCCGCTCGCCCCGCCCGGCAGCGATTTCATCCGGCTCCTGTTCATGCGCTCGCGGCTTCGCTCACGCTTCCTTCCCGCATTCGGTCGCCCTCATGCAGTTGCGCTTCGCTTCGTCCGCTGTGATCAACTTATGGCGGGACTCACATCCCGCAAGAGCGCGTCTATGCCGGGCGCACCAAAAAAAACCCTGTCCGCCAAGCGGACAGGGTTTTTCGATATAGACTGCTCTGTCTCAGGTTTTACGCTTTACGGCGTCTTGAGGCGCCAATACCCAGCAGGCCGATACCCAGCAAAGCCAGCGTGGCAGGTTCCGGAACTTTGTTGAAATCGATGCCTCCGCTAGTCTGGTTGATCGCCAGGAAGTTACCCGCTAGAGAAACACCTTGACTGGTATTGTTAAACTCGTCGAACTGCACGTTGTAGAATGGGACAGGACTGGTAAACAGGGAGGTTCCCTGCGGGTTGATGAGCGCGAACGTGTTTGTCGAGTTGAATCCTGTCCCCCCCAGACCATTGAGATTTGCAACCCCGTTTATCAAATCCGCGGTGGCGATCTGAAAGGCATCGGCGCCATGCACGACCGATGCGGCAACGCCCCCGCTAGTCGCGGAAACGAAGGTAGTGGGGGTAGCGATCGAAGGATCGACCCAGAAGTTGACATGCAGGGCATCAACGTTGTAGTTACTGTTGGCCTGGCCATTGGTTCCACTTGTCAATGTCACGGTGTAAGTGAATTCCGCCCACATCTGCCAGTTGGCATTTAAACCGGTGACGGAACTGAGCAGATTGCTGCCACCGAGAGCGAAGGCTGAAAAATTGACCCACCCTTCCCCCTGGTTCGTATTGGCGACGGGATTATTCAGTGTAACAAGCGTCGACGAGTTGCCGGTGACGAAGTCTGCATTGAATGGACCGGGATGGGGCCCACCTGTGGCTCCGAACGCGGCATTGGGATCGACGGTGAATACCGGAGCCGCCGAAACCTGCGAGCTGACCCCGAGAGTCAGAACCGCCACGAGACTGGTTATCTGTAACGGTTTATATATGGATGATAATCTCATCGTTAACCTCCCTGAATTGGAAAATTGCTACGGATACAAACTATAAAAAACAAACCGTCCCAGGTAAATCATCAATCACGCCAAGAAACAAGTTTGCTCCCTTCAAACATTTTCTAAGCAGGATTTGTGCCATTCTTAAATAAATATATGTTTTCAATTACTTATCAAAAAAAGCCACCTCGGTACCCACCCCGTATGTAAAAAATTTCGACACCCCGACATGTGTCCAACGATAAATTTTAAAAAATATACGTCACGGCACCGGTCCCTCTACCGTTACTTCCCGGCCCGACTGCTCCCAAATATTCATTCCAAACAATATTCATGATCCGGGTATGATTCATTTTATGCAGATATTGGGTCTGGACCTATCCATCCGGAACGTTCCATTATCCCAACGATGACAAGTTATTGGACCGTCATTGTTGGGCCGGTCCGAGCGCAAAATAACGCAAGTGCGGAGTACTCATGACAGCGCCCAGCTCGACAGACAATATAACCGGGCGGTCAAAAAAAATTTCCGCTGTCCACGAACCGGCGAGCGTCGAGGAAGTGGTCGCGCTGGTCCGTTCCGCCCGGTCATTGCATACCCCGCTGTATCCAGTCTCCAAAGGATTCAACTGGGGCTACGGGTCGCGATCTCCGGTGACCGAAAACTGCGAACTGCTCGATCTCGGAAGAATGAACAGGATTCTCAATGCCGAAAGCATATCGATGGACAACCCGGTCGCGGTGATCGAGCCAGGGGTAACCCAGGCACAGCTTTATGAATTCCTGCAAACCCGCTGTCCCGAGCTCACTTTCAATGTAACCGGCTCAGGCAAGGATACCAGCATCATCGGCAATGCGCTCGATCGCGGCGTCGGATACATGGGTCCGCGCAAAGATGATCTTTTCGGTTTGGAGATTGTTACAGGCACCGGCGAAATTCTCCGCACAGGCTTCCGGCGGCTCGGGGACTCGTCCCCGCTCGCGCACAACCACCCTTTTGGCCTGGGGCCGATTCTCGACGGACTGTTCTTTCAAGGTAATTTTGGTATTGTCACAAGCGCATGCTTCCGCCTCTCTCCCAGACGCCCAAAAGAGGTCGCAGTTTCTCTCGCGCTTCGCAAGGCTGTTGACCTGCCTCAATTCATAAACGAGCTGGCCCATCTCAAACGCGACGGCCTGCTCACTTCTGTGACCCACATTGCAAACCGCGCAAGGACCCGTTCCACGCTGAGTTTCGGTATTACTCGTTATCTGGAGAGTGAGTGTGGCTTCAACCGCGAGACCGCCGTAAAAGAAGCTGATCAAGCGATAAATATCGTTGTCACGGATGAGTGGACGAGCCTGGCGTCCGTAACAGGAAACGGCGAACAAGTGAAGGCAGCGCTCCGGGAGATCCGGCGCAGGACCCGCAGCCTCGCCCGCCTGATGGTTATTACAGACAAGTTGCTGGATCTTGGCTATGCTATCGCTCATCACCTGCGATTCCTCCCTTTTGCCCGTGCAAATGCCGCAGCGATCTCGGCCATGCGCCCGCTTCACAAACTCGCCCTGGGAGTGCCGACCGACGTCGCGATCGAGAACCTGCTCTGGAAATTCGACCATCCGATTAATCGCGCGGCCGAACTCGATCAGTCACGCTGCGGATTGCTATTCGTCAACCCGGCCCTGCCGTTAGATGGCCAGTTTGTCGCCGATACGGTCGAAGGAATGAAGTCGATTGCGGCACATTATGGCCATACGCTCTACATGACGCTTAACATCGAAACAGCAACTTCGCTCGTTGCCATCATCAACCTG
>DASVYI010000424.1:0-7327 GCA_036392275.1 Nitrosospira sp.
CAATGCTGTTCTGGCTTGATCGTAAAGCCTCTGTTCGGTTTCCGGCGGCGTCTCGACCATTAGGCGCTTGATGGCCTCGAGGGGAACCAGGGGGAGAACATATAACAGGTACAGTTCGGCCTTGTGCTCTGCTGCCAACCGGGCGGCGCGTTGCATTGCCCGGCGGGCACGCAGCGAGAAATCCGTGGCAGCAAGAATGCGCTGAATCTTTTTCACCTTTTCCATGTTTTCCACCCGTATACTCCTCCTGATAAAGCCGGACCTGGTCCACCCATTCCTTCCGGTTGAACTTCGAACCTGATCCATCAACAGAAAACATGGCGTTCGTGCCCGGCACGGGATCAAAATCAGTATAGGCCACACCATGCTCTCCCGCCCAACCGGTTGGAATACGCGTAAGCGGATAAATGGTGTTTCTTCGTTTTTCCAGGCAAATTTCATGATACTCTTCACGCATCTGGATAGGCCGATGGTGCTATACTTTCCGTTTTAGCCCTTATCTCTGGAGACCCGCATGAAGAAAATATTGACCCTGTTCACCTTGGCCATTTTTAGCTTCGGACTGGCCACCTTTGATGCAGAAGCCAAACGCTTCGGGGGCGGCCAAAGTATTGGCAAACAACGTCAATCCATAAGCCCGCAATCGGCGCCGAAACAGGCGCAGACACCTTCCGCCGCACCCACACCCGCAGCCGCAGGCGGCAGCAAATGGCTGGGGCCGCTTGCCGGTTTGGCCGCAGGTGGATTGCTGGCGGCCCTCTTCATGGGCGGCGCATTCGAGGGCATCAAGATGATGGATGTGTTGATGCTTGCTGCACTGATGGCCGCGATCTTCTTCGTCGTCCGGATGTTGCGCAGGCCGAATCAGGCACAACAATCCGCACGACCCATCCAGTACTCGGGCCTGGGCGCGGGCACCGGTCCTGTTAATAGCGCCGGGAGCGCACCGGCGTCGTCGTCGGAGAGTTCGGGAGGCTCGGGAAATTCTCCGGCATCTGCGCTGACCACGCCTGTTTCCGGCAGCGGCACCAGAAATATTCCCGCTGATTTCCAGGTCGAGCCATTCCTGCGCAACGCAAAAACCTCCTTCATCCGCCTGCAAGCGGCCAATGATGCGCGCGACTTGAGCGATATCCGGGAATATACGACCCCCGAAATGTTCGCCGAGATCAGCATGCAGATCAGCGAGCGCGGTAGTGAACCTCAGAAAACCGAGGTGCTTGACATCAATGCGGACTTGCTCGAAGTCGTTACCGAAAATGACACGGCAATCGCGAGTGTCCGGTTCAATGGGCAATTGCGCGAATCGCCCACGTCATCCCCGGAGGCATTCGACGAAATCTGGCATGTACAGAAGAATCTGAAAGACCCCGAATCCGTCTGGCTGCTGGCAGGTATCCAACAAGTTTCCTGAATTCCAGACCGCTCATGCTCGCAGCCGTTGCGATAGCCCCGTTCAACCACCTGCTGCGTGGAGAAAGCTGGGCACGCAAACGGTTGCAGCCCTGTGCGGGTAAGACAGCCCGATTCCGACTTCCCCCTTTCCCTGATCTCACCCTGACCGTACAGGCCAGCGGCGAGATCTCCCCCGCGGCGAAAGGCATGCCAGATGATGCCGTCGATGCCGTCGTTACGCTCGCTCCAGGTTTATTGCCGCGTTTGCTTGCCCGTGATCAGGACGCCTATCGTGAAATCCAGATTTTGGGCGACAGCGAATTTGCCGAAGAAATCATCCGCGTGGGAAAGAACCTGCGCTGGGACGCGGAACAGGATTTGAGCAGTGTAACCGGCGATATTCTTGCGCGCCGCATCGCGCAGGCGGGCCAAAGCCTGGTGCATTGGCATACTGGAACGGTTTACAACTTATTACAGACACTGATGGAATATTGGACGGAAGAGCATCCCCTGCTGGCAAAACCCGCCCATCTGCGCGAGTTTATCGGGGAAGTGGACGCATTGCGGGATGGAGCAGCTCATTTGGAACAGCGGATAAATGCGCTAATCGGGAAATAACCGGTCCTCGGCTGGCAGAGATTACCCGGAGAGCTTTAGGTAGCGGGAACCGGGCGGCGGCGATCCGTTCCCGCGTTACGCATTCCATCTCCGGAAGAGTGCACCTTCCTGTCAGTGAATTCAAGAACTTACCTCGCGACCCATTACGGACGAATTAACCGTTCATAAGAATAAATGCGTTTTTTTCGTCTCCTGAAAATACTCGCCGTAGCATTTCGTTTTGGTCTCGATGAATTCTTTCTGGGCCACGAGCGGCTGCGTTTCGTGCGGCCCATCGTCAGGGGCGCTACATTCTGGCGGCGTCTCGAGAAACCCCGCAGCGAACGGCTTCGTCTGGCATTGGAAGCGCTGGGCCCCATTTTTGTCAAATTCGGCCAGATGTTGTCCACCCGCCGCGATATTCTGCCGCAGGACATTGCCGACGAGCTGGCAAAATTGCAAGACCGGGTGCCGCCGTTTCCTTCCAGTGCCGCCCTCAAAACGCTGGAGCTGATCTATGGAAAATCCGTCAATGAAGTTTTCCTGGTGTTTGACTCCGAGCCGATAGCGAGCGCCTCGATTGCTCAGGTCCATCTGGCGGTGCTGCATGACGGTACCGAGGTTGCCGTGAAAGTGCTGCGCCCAGGCATCGCGCCTGTAATTGCCCATGACATCGCGTTAATGGAAACCGGCGCCTGGCTGGTTGAAGCGCTGTGGCCTGACGGCAAACGCCTGAAACCTCGCGAGGTGGTCAACGAATTTGCGCGCCATCTGGGTGACGAGCTGGATCTCATGCGTGAGGCGTCCAACTGCAGCCTGTTACGTCGGAATTTCCTTGATTCGCCCCTGTTATTGGTGCCAGAAGTTTACTGGGACTATTGCTATTCCGGCGTCATGGTCATGCAGCGCGTAAAAGGCACGCCTATCAGCCATGTGGCGGAGCTGCGCGCACAGGGAGTGGATATCCCCAGGCTTGCCCGCGTCGGGGTGGAAATTTTCTTTACCCAGGTATTCCGCGATGGCTATTTTCATGCCGATATGCATCCCGGCAATATCTTCGTGGGCAGCGATGGCCGTTATATCGCGGTTGATTTCGGCATAATGGGGACGCTCACGGACGAGGACAAGAATTATCTGGCGCAAAACTTTCTGGCGTTTTTCCGGCGCGATTACAGGCGCGTGGCGGAAGCCCATGTCGAAGCGGGATGGGCGCCGAAAAACACGCGGGTCGGTGATTTCGAAACTGCAATCCGCGCCGTGTGCGAACCCATTTTCGACAAACCGCTGAAGGAGATTTCCTTTAGCCGCGTATTACTGAGATTGTTTCAGACATCGCGCGAATTCAATGTCGAGATCCAGCCGCAACTGGTCATGCTGCAAAAAACCCTGTTGAATATCGAGGGATTGGGCCGCGACCTCGATCCCGATCTCGACCTTTGGACAACCGCAAAACCGTTTCTGGAAAACTGGATGACGGATCAGATTGGCTGGCGTGGATTTACGCGCCGGCTTCGCAAGGAGGCCTCGAGCTGGGCAGGCATTCTGCCGCAATTTCCTCGGCTGATGCATCATGCGCTGCACGAGAGCCGCGCGCAGGCAATGGACGATAAATTGACCGGTCTATTGATGGAGCAGAGGCGCCAGAGCCGCTCGCTAACCATTGTTGCGTTGCTGTTGCTGGCCTTGCTGGCATGGCAGATGTGGCAGTAGTCCGTTCGGGGCAACTCCAGGCCCCTTCAAACATCCTTCAAGCATATTTAAATAAGCCCCACACCGCGCACTGACATGAGGCATGATGTTTTGCCGGAGTTTCGCCGGTATTCGCACGCGTTCGCCTCCAAGCCCCTTCTTCACGCAATCACTGCCGCATCCCTGCCGGACAGCTCTGCGAACGACCGAGGTCCCTTGAACGGAATCCGTCAATTCCGGTCAATCGGAGTCCCATAGAGCTAACCCATGAATAATTTTGATAAAATTCCCGCTTTTTCAATGGCACGGCAATTGACAGACCATGGCGCTACTCGAAATCCGTAACGTGACACGGCGCTTCGGCAGCTACACTGCGGTCGATGATGTCAGTATAAGCGTCGAAGCAGGCGAATTCTTCACGTTGCTCGGCCCCTCTGGCTGCGGAAAAACGACGCTTCTGCGGATGATCGCCGGATTCGACCTTCCCGACTCCGGCCAGATCCTCCTGGATGGCAAGGATATGGTCGGCACTCCACCGGAAAAACGTCCCGTCCATACCGTATTCCAGACCTACGCATTGTTCCCGCATATGACCGTCACGGACAATATCGCCTTTCCTCTCAAAATGGCCGGCAAGAGTCCTCAGGAAATAGAAGTTAGGGTCAGAGACGCTCTGGATGACGTACGGTTGTCGAACTTCGCCAACCGTTTCCCGCATGAATTATCGGGTGGGCAGAAACAGCGCGTGGCGCTGGCCCGGGGGTTGGTTAACCGGCCCCGGCTGCTGTTGCTGGACGAGCCTCTGGGCGCGCTGGATGCGAAGCTGCGCGAGCAGATGCAGATCGAACTCATCAACCTTCAGAAGGAGATCGGCGTCACGTTCGTGTTCGTCACCCATGCGCAGGATGAGGCGCTGGCACTGTCGCACCGGATTGCGGTAATGAATCGCGGCAATGTCGAGCAGGTTGACGAACCCTCAAAGATCTATGGATTTCCGCAAAACCGTTTCGTCGCCGATTTCATCGGCAAGATCAGCATGATCGAAGCGCGGGTGGTGGAAGCTGCGCCCTCGCATTTAAAACTTGACATAGGAGAGCTGGGAAAAATTACAGCCGCCGGAAAAGAAGGCGTGAAACCGGGTGATAAGGGCGTGGTGGCGATTCGCCCTGAGCAGGTCCGGATTTCCCATCCGTCGGATGGAGCGCAACTGAAAAACTATTTTCTGGGTAACGTGCATGATTTCCTGTACATAGGCGACGTGACGACATATATCGTGGAGCTCTCCAATGGCGCCCATATCGAGGCCCTGCTCCCGAATTCCGCGCCGGGGAGGGCAACATTTTTTGAAGTGGGGGATCAGGTCGGTGTTTCGTGGCGTCACGACGCGGGGATTTTCCTCCATGACTAAAATGGGAAGAGCGCGCACGGCAAAATTTCTGGTCGCCGGTCCGCCGCTGCTGTTCCTGATTGTATTCTTCCTTCTCCCCAGCCTGATCATGGTTCTGACCTCGTTCCGCTTCCCGGGCGAGTTCGGAGGCCTGGCGCCCATTGCCGCGCCCGGTGAATCTGCCCATGCCGAGCACGGTTTCACGCTGGAAGCCTACCAATTCTTTTTCAGCGACATTCTCTATGGCGAAATTTTCCTGAAATCCTTCGGAGTTGCGGCGGCCACCACATTGATCTGCCTCATCATGGCGTACCCGCTGGCACTGCTGATCGCGCGCAGCAAAAAACATCTGCGCAACTTGATGGTACTGCTGGTGGTGCTACCCTTCGCAAGCAATTTCCTCATCCGCATTTATGCCTGGATGATCATACTCGGACCGGAATCCGCGCTCAGCCATTTCATCAATGCCGCACTCGGGTTATTGGGAATTGCTCCGGTGACGCTGCTGTTCTCGCCCTTCGCGGTTCTGGTGGGCATGGTCTACGTGCATCTGCCTTTCATGATATTGCCCCTTTATACCAACCTGGAAAAACATGATCCCTCGCTTCTGGATGCGGCGCAGGATTTGGGCGCCACGGGGTGGCAGCGCTTCTGGCGGGTGACTTGGCCGCTATCTCTGCCCGGGGTATTTTCCGGGTCTGCACTGGTTTTCATTCCGGTACTCGGCATGTTCGCCGTTCCCGACATACTCGGCGGCACGGGCGACATTCTCATCGGCAACCTCATCAAGGATCAGTTTCTCGGTACTCGCGATTGGCCGTTTGGTTCGGTGCTGTCGATCATGCTGACGCTGGCGGTGCTGGGGGTTGCCGGGCTCGCCACATGGCTGGCTCGCCCGGCCACCGGGCAGAGGGCAGCGTAGCATGCAGCACGGCACGCGCTGGCTGTGGTCGGCCGCGATCCTGGCCTATGCCTTTCTCTATATTCCGCTTGCCATCGTGGTGATGTATTCGTTCAACGATTCGAAGCTGAATGCGGAATGGGTCGGGTTTACCTTGTTCTGGTACAAGGCCCTGCTGAACAACAAGGAAATGCTCATGGCTGCGCGCAATTCGCTGATCATCGCGCTCAGCGCCAGTTTCAGCGCAACCCTGCTCGGCACGATGGCCGGCCTGGCGATACACCGGTACAAGCTCAGGGTGCTGCCTGTGCTGGTATTCACTCCGGTGGCGATGCCCGAGATTTTGCTGGGTGTATCGCTGTTGTTATTCTTTTTGCAGGTGCTCAACCTGACGCTGGGCATGGTTTCGATCATCATTGCGCACACCACGTTCTGTATCGGCTTCGTCGCCATTATCGTACGGGCGCGGCTCCAAGGCATGGATGAGAGCATCTTTGAAGCGGCGCGCGACCTGGGCGCATCGCCGTTGCAGACCTTCCGCCTCATAACGCTGCCGCTCATCATGCCGGCGGTGGTAGCCGGCGCACTGATGTCCTTCACTTTGTCCATTGATGACTTTGTCATCACATTCTTTACGAAAGGCGTGGGTGAACCGATCCTCCCCATCCAGATCTATACCATGATAAAGGTCGCGGTCACGCCTGAAGTCAATGCCATTTCCACATTGTTGATGCTGCTCACGCTGGTCATGATCATCATCGCCGCCAGGCTCGAAGCGCGCAATACCAAGGCGCCGGGCGGGGAACCGGGTAAATGAGGGGCAAGTAAGTGAGGGGCAAGTGAACTTCCAGACGAAGAAGCGACCGCGTCCAGGATCACTGCTGTTGTTCCTGCTGCCCGTGCTGATCCTGGCTGCCGCGGGCTGCGCGCGGCAGGATGAGCCGAAGTCGAACTCCGTTGGGGACACCAGCGTTCTGCATCTTTTCAACTGGAATAACTACATCGCCCCGGAAACGGTCAAACGTTTCGAGAAATTCTGCCATTGCAAACTGTCGCAGGATTATTACTCCGACAATGAGGAAATGCTGGCGAAGCTGGCGGCGGGTGCGACCGGTTATGATCTCATCGTGCCCACCGGCAATGCCATGGACACCCTGGTTCGCCAGGGAGCGCTAAGTCCGCTGGATAAATCGCTATTGCCCAATCTCAGGAATATCAATCCCGCGTATCTCGACACCGTGTTCGATCCCGGCAACAAGTATTCCGTGCCCTATGCGTACACGCTTACCCTGCTTGGCTTCAACCAGGAAAAAATAAAAGAGCTCGGCCTGCCGACCGATACCTGGGCTGTCATCTTC
>DASVYI010000425.1:0-4931 GCA_036392275.1 Nitrosospira sp.
CAGATATTCTCTCCTCTCCGTTTCACGATTTTTATCGTTGTCACGCGTCAACAATCCGACAGTCAACAGCCGCGATATTGAGAGTATAAGAGTAGTGGAGGTCAGTTGAATCAGTTCTCGCCGATCTAACCGTTTTGAGTCTTGGGTTCACGCAGCCATTTCGATAACGGTATGGGCCGCGGCACGATTCGCAAACCCGGAAGATCCAGGGTACCGATTTCAGAAAGTGTTTCCCCGGGACCCTTCGGAGTTCAGAATTTTGGAGTTCAGAAGCTCATTTTGGACAGGAATCACCCATCAGCGTCGTGGTAGGCGCGATTGGACTCGAACCAACGACCCCCACCATGTCAAGGTGGTGCTCTAACCAGCTGAGCTACGCGCCTGCGAACCCCAAATTTTATCTGAAACAGGACGATGGTTCAAATTATAATATTGTGGATTCCGGCGATGATCGGTATCGAGGCCGACATAACCGTATAATGGGCAGTCTATAAAGACCGCCTCAGCAAGCCCTCGAAGTTCATGGAAAAAATCCGGTTGTCCAAACTCATGTCTCAGCAAGGACTGTGTTCCCGCAGGGAAGCGGACAGTTATATTGAACGCGGTTGGGTATTCGTGGATGGCGAGCGCATCGTTGAACTGGGAACGAAGGTTTATCCAATACAGAAAATAACGCTTCATGATATGGCACAGGCGCAGCAAGCGCGCCAGATCACCATATTGTTGAACAAGCCCGTCGGTTACGTCTCGGGTCAGCCGGAACCCGGTTATAAGCCGGCGATCGGCCTGCTCAATCAGGAATCCCGTTTTCGAGGTGATCAGGTGCCGCGGCATTTCAGTCCGATACATCTGAAAGGTCTGGCTCCGGCGGGACGGCTGGATATCGATTCATGGGGATTGCTGGTATTTACGCAAGATGGACGCATTGCCCGGCAATTGGTCGGCACGGATTGCGCCATCGAGAAAGAATATCTGGTGCGTGTGGAAGGCACACCGGCAAGCCATGCACTGGGCCTTCTGAATCACGGACTGAGCCTGGACGGTGAAGCATTGAAACCTGCCGTGGTGACCCAACAGAATCGGGATCAACTGCGCTTCATTTTGCGCGAAGGGAAGAAACGCCAGATCCGTAGAATGTGTGAACTGGTCGGATTGAAGGTCGTCGGACTAAAGCGGGTCCGCATTGGCAACGTGAAGCTGGGTGACTTGCCGTTGGGTAAATGGCGTTATCTGAGGGATGATGAAGAGTTCTAGGGGCGGCAAGCTCAGGCGTTCTAAACGTTTCCGGAAAATTCCAAAGGAAATTCAATGATTTTAGTAACCGGAGGCGCCGGTTTCATTGGTGCCAATTTTGTGCTGGGTTGGCTGGACCGGTTTGAGGAAGCAGTTGTCAACCTCGACCTGTTGACCTACGCGGGGAATCTGGAAAATCTTTCTGCGCTGACTGAAGATGAGCGTCATGTCTTCATAAAAGGTGATATCGGCAACCTGGATCTGGTAACCGGCTTACTCGGGCGCTACCGGCCTCGCGCCATCATAAATTTTGCCGCTGAGAGCCATGTTGACCGCTCCATTCATGGACCGGAAGATTTCATCCAGACCAATATCGTCGGGACTTTTCGGCTTCTCGAAGCCGTGCGCGGTTACTGGAACAATCTGGATGTCCAGGCAAAACGGGATTTCCGCTTTCTCCATGTTTCGACCGACGAGGTTTATGGCTCGCTGGCGAAGGGCGAGCCTGCCTTTAAGGAAACGCATGGCTACGAACCGAACAGTCCTTATTCGGCAACCAAGGCCGCCAGTGACCACCTGGGAAGGGCTTACCACCATACCTACGGTTTACCTGTGATAACCACCAACTGCTCCAACAATTACGGTCCCTACCAGTTTCCGGAGAAGCTCATCCCACTGATGATCGTCAATGCTCTGGCCGGCAAGCCGCTGCCGGTCTATGGCGATGGTCTGCAGATTCGTGACTGGCTATATGTAAAAGATCACTGCGATGCCCTCTGCCGCGTGCTGGAAGCCGGCGTCCCCGGGCAGACCTATAATATCGGCGGATGGAACGAGAAACCCAACATCGAAATCGTGCATACCATATGCAGATTGCTGGACGAGATTCGGCCCCGAAGCGCCGGTTTATATAGCAATCTCATCAAATTCGTTACCGATCGCCCCGGCCACGACCGCCGCTATGCCATTGACGCAAGCAAGATCGAACGCGAACTGGGCTGGAAACCTGCTGAAACTTTCGAAACGGGCATACTCAGGACAGTGCAATGGTACCTGGACAATGGCGCATGGATCGGCAATATCCTGTCTGGCGCCTACCGGACCTGGATTGAAAAAAATTACACCGAACGGGTCTGATGAAAATTCTGCTATTCGGTAAAAGCGGGCAGGTGGGGTGGGAGCTGCAGCGCAGCCTGGCGCCTTTGGGCGAGCTGATAGCGCTCGATATTGAAAGCCGGGATCTATGCGGTGATTTCACGCGCCTGGAAGGAATTGCGGAAACGGTCCGGAAGGTGGTGCCGGATGTGATCGTGAATGCGGCTGCCTATACCGCTGTGGACAAAGCTGAAAACGAGCCCGGGCATGTCCGGATCATCAATGCGCTGGCTCCCGCCGCGCTCGCATCCGAAGCCGCAAGGCTTGGCGCATGGCTGGTTCATTATTCCACCGATTACGTATTTGACGGCAGCGGGGACAGGCCCTGGACCGAGACCGATTCCCCTGGACCCCTGAGTGTGTATGGTTCAACCAAGCTGGAAGGCGAGGATGCGATAATAGGTTCGGGATGCCTTCATCTGATCTTTCGCACCAGCTGGGTTTTCGCCGCACGCGGAGAGAATTTTGCAAAAAAAATGCTGCGTCTGGCCCGGCAGCGCGATCGTCTCACGGTCGTCGACGATCAGATTGGCGCGCCCACCGGCGCCGATCTTCTTGCGGACGTCACGGCGCACGCCATCCGCATGGCATTGCAACAGCATGAAGTGATGGGCCTTTACCACGTGGCTGCGGCAGGAGAAACCTCATGGTGCGGTTACGCACGATTTGTATTAGACTTCGCCCGGCAAGCAGGGATCAGTCTCATGGCGGCTCCGGAAGATATCGTTCCGGTACCGGCCAGTGCATTCCCATCTCCTGCCAGACGGCCGAAAAATTCGCGTCTGAACACCGGAAAACTGGAGAATACCTTCGATTTGAAGCTGCCCCCATGGCAAACCGGCGTCGCGCGCATGCTTACCGAAATCCTTGAGAATCACTATGAACCAGCGTAAGGGCATCATTCTCGCCGGCGGATCCGGCACCCGGCTTTACCCCGTGACAAAAGCGGTCTCGAAGCAATTGCTGCCGATTTACGACAAGCCGATGATTTACTATCCCCTGAGCACACTCATGCTGGCGGGTATGCGCGACATTCTCATTATCTCTACGCCGCAGGATACGCCGCGTTTCGAGCAACTACTGGGAGATGGAAAGGAATGGGGTTTGAATCTTCAATATGCTGTTCAACCCAGCCCGGATGGATTGGCCCACGCCTTCACCATAGGAAGGAATTTTATCGGGAACAGTGCCAGCGCGCTGGTGCTGGGCGACAACATTTTCTATGGCCATGATCTGCATCTGCAACTCCGCCGCGCCATGGAGAAGCGGGAGGGAGCGACCATATTCGCATATCACGTTCAGGACCCCGAGCGTTATGGCGTGGTCGCCTTCGATGGCCATGACCGCGTAACGTCGCTGGAGGAGAAACCTGTGCGGCCCAAGAGCAACTATGCCGTGACAGGTCTGTATTTCTATGACAACCAGGTAGTCGACATTGCCGGCAGCCTCAGGCCTTCCGCCCGCGGTGAGCTGGAAATTACCGACGTCAACCGCATTTACCTGGAACGCGGCCAACTCGATGTCGAGATCATGGGCCGCGGTTACGCATGGCTGGATACCGGAACCCACGAAAGCCTGATAGAAGCCAGCAACTTCATTGAAACCATTGAACATCGGCAGGGGCTCAAAGTTGCCTGCCCGGAAGAAATAGCCTACCGCCAGGGTTTCATCGACACCGCACAGCTCGAGAAGCTGGCGCAGCCATTGGCGAAGAATGGTTACGGAAAATATTTATTGCGCCTGCTGAAGGAACGGGAAACTCATGAAGGCAATCCCCACCTCGATCCCTGAAGTCTTCATCATAGAACCCACGGTTTTCGGAGACAGCCGCGGATTTTTCTTTGAGAGCTTCAATCAAAGGGATTTCTGCGAGGCCATCGGGCTTGACGTCAGTTTTGTGCAGGACAATCATAGCCGCTCGGCTAAAAACGTGCTGCGCGGATTGCATTACCAGGTTCGCCAGCCCCAGGGCAAGCTGGTGCGGGTTGTGCGCGGCGCGGTATTCGATGTGTGCGTGGACATTCGCAGATCCTCGCCAAATTTCGGCCGCTGGGTCGGGGTGGAATTGACTGAAGACAATCACCGGCAACTGTGGATGCCGGCGGGATTTGCGCATGGATTCTATGTATTGAGCGACAGTGCCGACTTCCTGTATAAAACCACCGACTACTATGATTCACAGGGCGAGCGCAGCCTTTTATGGAACGACCCCCGGATCGGCATCTCATGGCCAGTCGAGCGGGGGACACAACCTGTTGTTTCGGTAAAGGACGCACAAGCCACGGGTTTTATAGATGCCGAAGTATTTACATGATTTTCGAATCTGCGAACGGTGGCGTTCCGGTATGCAGCGGACGAATAAGGACCAAGGGGAACAAAGCAAATAAAGGGAACAAAGGACAAGGCAATCCGGTGCATGGGGAATCAACATGGGTTACACTGAAAATCAATAGATAGTCATGGAGATACCGATGATTGAACCAATCGCTGGCCGGGAATTTCCATTGCGGGAAGCGCATAAACTTGTCCGCGATCTCATGACG
>DASVYI010000426.1:0-2557 GCA_036392275.1 Nitrosospira sp.
AATATCCGGCATGGGCGATTTCCAGCGGCCACAGCGTCGTATCCTGCGCGGTGCAGAACTCGCAGGCTATAGCATCGCCTTTGCCCGCCTGGCTGCGCATGGCGCTGCCGCGGGGAATGGTGAACCCCTGTGCCAGATTGGTCTCGGAAAGCTGCGGGCGAAACTGGGCGATCAGCATTGCCGGCGTCGGCGCCAGGTAATCGGGATATACGATCTCCAGCAGGCGCTGCGTGAAGCGCGGAAATTCCGCATCCAGCTTGAGTTGCACCCGCGCGGCAAGAAACGCGACCCCTTCCATGAGCCGTTCGACGTAGGGGTCCGCGACCTCAATCCCTTCCATGCCCAGGCGGCCGGCGATCTTTGGAAACTGCCGGGCAAATTCCGCCCCCATCTCGCGCATGTAGGCGAGTTCCTGGTTGTAGTGGCGCAGCAGGCGAGGATCCATTTTATACACGCGCTCGCGTTAACGGAGTTGCTTACATTCAGACCCTGAACAGCCAAATAACGGAATTCCCGGAACCATCACCTGCCCCATTCGAAGTTAAATCTGCGAAGTTGAATCTTTAAACTTCCGATCATGCAAGATCACGGATTTCCACCTGCCCTGTTTCCAGATCGACATCGGTCCGCAGCAACAATTCCAGCGGTGCCGGATAGGCCCATAACTCGCCTCTGATCTGCACGCTGATCACGTTATGGCGGTCAAGCTGCACATCGGTCACCAGCGCCTCGACCTGCAAGGTGGAAGGATTGATACGAGGCTCGAAATCGACTATTGCCTGTCTGATCGAGCGTTCCAGCTCGATGATATCCAGCGTGGAGGCGGTTTCGCCCGAAAGCGGCGGAAGGCCGAAGTTGACAACGGAGCGCTCCGCGAAGGGGAAGCCGGTAAAATCCACGTGACTGTCGAGCTTCGTGGTATTGAACAGCCATGCCAGATCCCGCAGCACGGCCTGCCTCAATTGAGCCTTGGTCATGACCCGCGCTTCGCGCGGCTCCAGCTTCTTTTCCGGTTCGTTATCGATCAGGCGGTCGAGCAGCGCGGGTTGCAGCCGTTCCTGGGGGCTCAGTTCAGGCATGATCAGGCGGCAGCCTGGTTTTCAGGCGCGGCCTCAACGCCTGGGCCGAGCAGGATCTTACGGGTATCCATGAGCGGCACCTCACCTTTATCCGTAGCGAACAGCCGCTGGCCCAAGCCATGAAAAATATTTGGCGCGGCTTCTACCCAGGTCGTCTTGCGGGCCAGAAGCAGTTCGCTGTCTTCGCTTTTTTCCGAGCCGGGGTACCGCGTGGGAATCAGGGCGACACTTTCGCCGCCATTGTCAAACCGGAAGTGTGTGGGCATCCAGACCACGTCGCGCAGGTCTTCCGGCGCATCAATGTTCACCGCACGAAGCCGGGAAAACGGCAGCCAATAATAACGGCCATTGATGATAGCTTCGCACACAGGCCCCAGGCGGCTGTCCGCATCGGCGATCCACTCGAACGGCTGACCGTCGATCATCCCGCTGGTTGTACCCGCCTCCTCGAAAGCCATGGTGTGCAGGGTCTCCGCCTCGCGATGGTTTCCCTGTCCGCCAAGCAGCAGCGATTCGATCAGGAGCGCAAGCCATTGGTCCGGCTGACCAAAAACCATGGGGGATTTTTTTCCTTCGAATACCTGTGCGCGCAGCACCTCGCAATGCAATGCCTCGCGATACATCTGCGCCATCGCCAGGGCGCCGGGGTCGAGTTCAGCCGCGACGTTCAACTGGTTCAACGCCCGCTCCCACTGCCCCAGTACCGACAGAAGCTGAAACAGGAAGATCCGCAACTTGGCGTCGCCGGGTTTGGCGCGGACCGCTTCCTGGAGCTGTTGCAAGGCCCCTTCGGGGTCCTTGTCACGGAGGCATTGTTCGGCGGCGCTTTGAAGGTTCATAGCAGCTCCTCCGTTTGGAATCGATAACTCTAGGATATTTCGGCTTCGAACAGCATGCTTCCGCGGGGCAGGCCATCGGCGCCCTGAGGCACATACTCCACGCTGATCTTCTGGAAAGCCAGACTGAGCCTTTCGGCAAGCTGGCCAGTGGACGCAAAGCTGGCGGTATCCACTTCCAGCGCCGTGATCCGGCCCTTTTCGATGCTGATCCTGAAAAATTCGTGCGGCGTGCCGCCCGCCTTGCGCACCGTGAGCACCGCTTTCTTTATCAGATCATTGTTGCGCATGGCCGCCATCAAACCGGTCGATGCGCTATCCACCTGCTTGACGATCTGCAATTCGCTCAGCGTCGCCTTGGGGCTTTCCCCGCCCCCGCTCAACGCGGTCTTTGCCTGCATGCCCCAGGACCAGTCGATGACATCGATCTCATCCCCGTGGTTTTCGTCCTGTGCTTCACCCTTGATTGCACCCTGCCGGGCGCCCTCGATTTTCAGAAACATGTCACCCTGAGCGGCCATGGTGATTTTCCGGTGAAGGGGTTAATCAACAATACAATGAGAATTTGCCCGCCCGGGATTGCAAAAACGCGTCTCGGCCAGGCGGGCAAGACCGTTTGGCACCGCGCCCGCCGAGGCAAGG
>DASVYI010000427.1:0-4714 GCA_036392275.1 Nitrosospira sp.
TCAGGCAAGCGGGAAAAGGTCCACATCGCCCCGCTCAATTCCCGCGTAATCCTGTCGAAGCTCCACTCGCTCACGATTTTCCGTACGGCTCTGTGAAATTTGCAACACAGATGCTCTGTGTGGCCATCAAATACGCGTTAATTCCCGTCACCCCATTCACGCTGAGTAAATGGGCTGGATAAATGCCGGACATGCGATCTGGACTTCCGGGGCGGGCTCGTTGGCTCCGGCGCCAATCCGCATGGAAAACCGGGTAATGCGCCCGATAACCGCAATGGCATGATGGTCCGGATGCGGTCCAGCCGAGTGATCCAGGCTTCCGGCGTCCGGCGATCGCCGGACGCGCTCAAACGAGTGCTTCGCCGGTCAGCCTCTCGAGGATGCGCAGCGACGAACGAGACGGATCGTTCATCGCCTCGACCGGTAGATAGAATGTCCGATCGAGACTGTGCTGCCCCGATATCGCGCCGTGCAGCACCAGATCGGTGATGGCGATCCAGCTCGCGCCGACCGGAAATTCCATGACCTTGCGCGGGGCTGTTTTCTGATACTCCTTGTCGCGTATGCCCATGGCGCGTATCGCCGCGACGTATCGATCATATTTGGTCTTGGTTCCGTCGACGATGCCGAGGCGGGCCAGAAGAGCGGAAATCCAGGATGGCTTGCCGATGCTCACGGCAGGCAGGAAACGGCTCACGAAGGGCTCGAAGGGTTCGCCAAGCTGCCAGATACGCAATCGATTGACGGGATTGATGTTGGTGAAAATGCGCAGCATGCCGCGCCCCTGGGTGGGGTACCCATAGCTCGAATCGATGTGCAGCGACTGCGTGCTGTTGCGCGCGAAAGGCCGATAGGTGATCCGTTTGCGGTCCAGCGCCTTGTCGTAGCTGGGGAGCAACTGGTTGATCACATCCTCGGTCCATTTGCCGTAGCGTGCCATGATCGCCTCGATATCGGGGCGCGCCGTGTCTTTGACCTGAGCCCGCATCATCTTCCCGCGTACTTGCGCGTAGTGGTACTTCTTGATACGGCCGATTGCTGGATCATAAATGATCGTCGGGCGGCCATCCTGAACATCAGGCTCGCGGGTCAGGATGTTCGCCGTGTCCGAGATCAGCTCTCGCTCTCGCTCTGACAGCTCGAAGCCGCTTTTGGGCAGGTAGATGACCCCGCCACCTTCCAGTGTCTCGATGGCCCTGCGCCGCATCTCCGGCGCCGATAGATCGGCTCCTGGCTCGATCGTCAGTATTTTCACCATTTCAGCTTCTTCACACGCAGAAACATGTTCTTCATTTACCATGACATTTACCATGACATATCCTTGATTTATTTAGAAGTATAAATAGTCTTCCGGTCAGGCAGTAACACATGAGTATGGCGATCGGCCGCTGTCGTCCCAACTATCCATATCAGACAGAAAATAGCTCTGCCTCATCAGTTTTTTCCATCGATACCGTTATAAGACATCGAGATATCGAGCTATCGTTGTTTTTTGAAATGGGGACGATTATATGACTCGGAAATCAAAAATACTATCCTCGTGCGTCAAGTGTCGTTTCGAAAAATTCAGGCACGGCGTTTTGTCGTCGTCTAATATTGCATAAGCAGCTTTTTATTGCACAAGCAGCTTCTGGTTCCCCGTTTATGATGGGGTTGTTTTTGTTCTATTGCACGGCGCGTACGCGCCAGGGAGAAAAATAACATGGCATCTCAAACCCAGCTGGTGTCCGGCCTTGCCGGCGCCATAGGTTGCAGTTTCCGCAGCGCCGCCAATCAACTGGTTTTTGTCGAGTATGGCGGCAAGCTGTCAAGATTGAATTTGTTCGCGCCAGCGGTGATCGTTTCTCAGGGAACCACGGTACTCAAGGGTACCTGGGCATTCAACCTCGATAATGGCGCGCAAGGCGGCGTCGGGCCGGGCTTCGACATCTGGTGGGAACAGATGACTGCGGTGGCGCGCCAGATGGTTCCGCAGAATGGCGCCCGGATTGTCAACCTGGGTACGGTCGATTTCAATTCGGTTACCCCCGACAGTCTGCAGACCCTGGTCTATGGGACCGCGCCAATTCCCGGCAACAACGATGCGACCAACAAGCTTGTCGCCGGGGATGTCTTTGCGGTGTTGACCAACCAGGGTAATTACTCGAAGGTAAAGGTCGTCACGTACGGCTACGATTTAAACATCCAGTGGATCACTTATCACCTGAATCCGGCTTACGCTGTGCTCGGGACCGGTTATACCAATCCCGAGGATGTCGAGATGAGCGTGGATGGTGTCCACGCTTATGTCACCGAGCGCAGCGGCAATCTGGTCCGGGTCGCTCTCAACAATGCCAACCGGGCTGCCGCGACGGTGGTCAGCGCCGGTATGACCGCTCCGCAGCAATTCTTTCTGGATGAAGCCCACGGTGCCGCTTACGTGGTGGAGTATGCATCGCCTGGCAATCTTTGGCGCGTCAATCTCGCCAATGGCACCAGGACGGCAGTGGTATCGAACCTGGAATTCGGCATCGGCCTGGTGCTCAGCGCCGACCTGCAGTATGCCTATGTCACCGAACAGACCGCCGGCCCGGACAAGGGGCGGGTCAGCCGGATTCAGATCAGTAACGGGTCGCGCACCAAGCTTGCAACCGGTTTGATCAATCCCTTCTTCCTCGCCTGGTCTGACGCAGCGCAAACGTCGCTGCTGGTTGCGGAACGGGATCCTGCAAACCGCATCACCAGCGTCAGCCCGACCGGAGCTGGCACTGCGCTGATCGTCGGGGGTGTCCCGGCACGGCCTTCGAGCGTGGCGGTCATCTCCCCGGGCAGGATGCTGGTTTGCAGCGACCAGATTATCGAGCGCGTCGATTTCGGCCCGATTATCTTCCAGCCTGCGGGACCTCTATTGATGGGTATCGGTTTCATACCATTCGACAAGGTACAGCCTTCCGGCCTTGCGACGACCGATCCGGGATATTTCTACCCGGTAACCAATGTGCCATTCGGCGGAGCCTTGCCGCTGATGGTGAACTACCAGCGAGCCGCCAACGATGGCGCGGTGTATTACAGGGTCAAGGTGGACGGCGTGCTTCGCAGCGATTCGTGGTCTGATTACAAATGGAATGGCACGCAGTACGTTCTGCAAACCATCGGGCCCGTCAATGTGTCCGCGCAGCCCGACTATTATCCGGTGCATCCGGTGAGCGAATTGTTCCTCTGGATGAATCCTTCACTGGGTATGCTGATGGATTCGACCAACCTGACCAACGGTCTGCATACGATCGTGGTGGAATTCAGTAATGGTGTTGGCACCGTTATCGAAACCAGCACGCCGCTGACGATCATGGTGAATAACCAGCGTTGCACGGCGACGATTTCCGCGCCCACGCTCAACAACATGCCCGCGGATACCACCTGCGGCGTACTCAAATATGGCGCCAACACCGCCGCCACCGTCTCGATGGGGTATTCGGCGAGCCAGCCCGCCAATTACGCCACGTATTCCCTCAACATTATCAAGGGCATCAACTCGGTGCAGACCGCCGGGGGACCCGTACCGTCGCCTGTCGCGCCCTTGACGGCGACTGTCGCCGCACTGCTGGGACCCTGTACGGTGGCGGGTTTTGCCGAGTACCTGTACGTGGCGGCAACGATAAACAACGGCTGGTCGCGCCAAAGCCAGTACGATGCCTCCGCTGCGTTCGCCTTCGTCCTGGCGCCGTAGTTGGAGTAAGCTGCAGGGATTGATCCTTTGGGTCAGTCCCTTTTCGGTTTCCTTTTTTCGACTGGCCGACTGACTTGCATTCTCTCGAGTGTTGCTCGAGAGAATGCCTGTTTGGCCCTGTTTGGCCTTGTTTGACCCTGAGGATCACTGCCTTGGGGATCACCGTTTCTCCATTTCATGATTTCGCCCGTCACTTCCATAGATATTGGTCTACGATGGAAGCATACCGTTCCGGGGGGTGCGATATCATGAAGAGTCCCGAAAATTCAGAACATGTAAATCATCGGGCGCAGCGGCGCAAATTTATCATGTCCACGCTTTCGGCAGGGTTTGCCGTGGCGGTTTGCCCGCTTTATGCGCAATCCATCACAGACGGCTACCAGGCTTTCGGCGCAGATCGCGAACAGTATGGTTCGGGGGCGCTGTTACAGGATGGCGGCGTCAGCATCATCAAATTATTTCTCTGCGGCGATGTCATGACCGGCAGAGGAATTGACCAGATATTGCCGCATCCCGGCAACCCGGCTCTCTACGAGGGTTACATGAAAAGCGCCGCGGGATATGTGGAGCTTGCCGAAGAGGCGAATGGCCCGATTCCGAAACCAGTGGATTATCCCTATATTTGGGGAGATGCGCTTGCCGAGCTCGAACTGCAAAAACCCGATTTGCGCATCATCAACCTGGAGACCGCCGTTACCCGCAGTAACGAGGTTCAGGACAAGGCAGTCAACTACCGGATGAATCCGGATAATATTCCCTGTATTACCGCAGCGAATATCGATTGTTGCACTCTGGCGAACAATCATGTGCTGGATTGGGGATATCCCGGCCTTGCCGAGACGCTGGATACCTTGAAAAAAGCCGGTATCAAAACGACAGGCGCCGGCCGGAATACTCGCGAGGCTCAGGCGCCGGCAATAATGCCCGTGTCCGGGAAGGGGCGGGTGCTTGTCTACTCATTCGGTTCGGAAACGAGCGGTATTCCCCCGGGCTGGGCCGCCACGGCGG
>DASVYI010000428.1:0-14421 GCA_036392275.1 Nitrosospira sp.
CTTCATAAGTCAGTCAAAGGGCAGCTTTCAAGCTGCCCTTTCCATTTGACCTCCGCTCTCATTTGACCTCCCTCTCATTTGACCCCCATTTGGCCTCCCACCTGATCACTTGTTTGGCCACCTTTTATATCCCACGATAAAGCGATCCCGTGAGGATCAAAACCAGCCTCGGCCGCTCGTACCTTGCACACCTGACCGTTGCGCTCGGCTGCGTGTTACTGGCTACCGGCTGCGCGGTCAATCCGGTTACCGGCAAGCAGAATTTCACGCTCATGTCGGAAGCCGACGAAATGCGCAAGGGGCAGCAGGCCGCCGCCGAGATCAGCAAGGAGTACGGGATTTACGATTCACCGGCTCTGCAGTCTTATGTCAACGAAATCGGACAAAAACTCGCCAGAAACAGCCACCGCTCGCAACTGAATTTTCATTTTACGGTCGTTGACAGTCCCCAGGTCAATGCATTTGCCCTGCCGGGGGGCTATGTATATGTAACGCGCGGGATCCTCGCATATCTTAATTCCGAGGCCGAGCTAGCCGCGGTACTGGGACATGAAATCGGCCACGTGACCGCGCGTCACAGCGTACGGCAATACAGTGCCGCCACGGCCGCCAATGTTGCCGCCACGCTCGGCGGCCTGGCGGCGGGAATCTTCGTGCCGCAGCTCGGCGGGCAGCTTGCGCAAGGCGTCCAGAGCCTTCTGGGAATTACCGGCAGCGCCCTTCTTTCCGGCTATGGCCGCAGCCACGAACTGGAGGCGGATCGGCTTGGCGCGGAATATCTGGCGCGCAGCGGCTATGATCCGCAGGCGATGATCAAAGTCATCGGTGCGCTCAAAAATCAGGAACTGTTCGATATCGAGGCCGCAAAACAGGAAGGCCGCGAGCCGCGCCGTTATCATGGAATTTTCGCCACTCACCCCGATAACGATACGCGCCTGCAGGAAGTGGTGGGCGAGGCCGGGCGATATGCTGCGCCGGGAATAAGGGATGACCACCGCGCAGAATTCCTGCGCCGAACGGAAGGCATGGTTTTCGGCGATTCCATCGATCATGGAATCGTGCGGCAAAACAGCTTCTACTATAAGGCGCTGGGCTTTACCTTATCGTTTCCGCCCGGCTGGCGCATACGCAATCAACCGGACAAGGTGACGGCTGTAAGCCCCGAGGGTGATGCGCTGATGCAATTGAACCTCATCGAAAAAAACCCTCATGCTGCCCCGGCCGATGTTGCACGCGAACGCTTCCGCCTCGGGTCCGATAGCGAAGTGTTATCGACAACCCACAATGGATTGCCCGTCGCGATCGTCGCCGCCACCACGCAGGATGGCAAACCTTTCAGGGCGGCGATCATCTACCATGACGATAAGGCGTTCATGCTGGCAGGGGCGGGAGAATCTCCAGCCGCGTTCGACACCCATCAGGCGGAAATCACGCGCTCGATCGGCAGTTTTCGGGCGCTTTCCCCAGCGGAGCAAAAATCCATCAGGCCGCTCGAGATCAGGAACATCACCGCGACCAGTGGCATGAGCTACGCCACCCTGGCCAGAAAATCTCCTCTCGGGGTCAATGCCGAAAGCTACTTACGCCTGCTCAACGGCCAGTATCCGGGTGGCGAGCCGATTTCCGGTCAGATAATCAAGATCGTGGAATAAGCACTGCCGCTCACCGCCTCGTTCGCACATGGCACCCGCAGGCCTCGGAGGGCGGGAACGATGATGTCGGGGCCTGGGCTATGAGCCTGTCGGACTTAAAGGAAATTGGCTGCAAAAGCGTCTGGCCGGTCCATATTTCACCGCTTTTTCGGCCAATAAAACAACTATTGGCCTTCAAAATCGTCAAAATCTGTCCTCGCCCAGTCACTTTTTCGCTTCGATTCTTCAAGTCCGACAGGCTCCTAGGCATTCAGCGCCAGAAGAGGATAGTCCGTGATCACGCCATCCACCCCCTGTTCCCGGCAATCGTCGTGCTCCGCTTTTGTAACGGGGCCATAAACAAAATTGCGAAAGCCGTTCTCGGCCGCATGCTTCAACAGAACACCATCCAGAATTTCATAATCCCACACAATATGATTGATCCTGGGATTGCCGTCAGCGTTCAAATCAGCCAGAAGGCAATCCGGTGTCCGGGGCCGATGAGCCACCAGGAAGCCGCAATTGACTTTGAGACGGGACGCACAGACCGCCACGAGGTCATGGCGGAAGGACGTTACGATGATTCGATGGCGTGCTTGGTGCTTTTCAATCACGCTTATCACCGAAGGCACCGCGGCCGGAGATTTGATCTCGACATTCCACAGGATGCCGGGAAAGCTTTCCAGCGCCTCATCGAGGGACGGTATTTCATGACCCGCGATTTGTTCAATCTCGGCCCGGGCAAGGTCATCCACCGCCTCGCCGGATGGCATGACGCGGTCATGGATCAGTATCGGCAAACCATCACGGCTGATGCGCACATCGGTTTCGATACCATTGACCCCGACCGTTACCGCCGCTTCAAAGGCCGCCAGGGTATTTTCGGGAACCGCAGTATGGTAGCCGCGGTGAGCGATTATCAACATGATTTATTATTAGGTATCACTGGGTATACTGGGATAGGCTCGATTTCGACGCCGTTTCACTCAGGTTCGCGCGAACAAATTCGTCCAGCGCGCCTGCCCATTCTTTTCGCATGAAAATGAAACCATCATTATGCCCGCCCTGCAATTCGAGAAACTGCTTCGGACCGGACGCTGCCTCATACAACGCCTGACCCTGCGCGAATGGCACGATCTCATCGTCCGCGCTATGCGCGACGAATACCGGACAGCTGACGGACTGCAAAGACTTCAGCGTATTGTATTCGAAGCGGGACAGCAATCGTACCGGTAAAAATGGATAAAGTCTGGCCGCCACGTCGGGCACCGAAGTGAACACGGAAGCCAGCGCCAGCAGGCCAGGCTTCTCCCGCGCCGCGAGCCACGCCGCGATCGCGCCGCCCAGCGATTCCCCGAACAATATGATGCGGTCGGGCGGGACGCACCTTTCCTCCGTCAGATATTGCCATGCAGCCTGGGCGTCCTTGTAAGTACCTGATTCGGAGGGCAAGCCGCTGCTGTTACCGTAGCCGCGGTAATCAAAAATAAACGTATCGTAGCCAAGGCTGTGAAACATCGACAGGTATTCCATGCGATGCGAAATGTTGCCAGCATTGCCATGAAAAAACAGCACGGTCACCGTAGCGTCAGGAGCCGGCACAAACCAGCCGTGCAGCGTTTCGCCATCGATGGTAGGAATTTTCACGGGCTCGTAAGCAAGCCCCGCCTCATCGGGTGTGGCGATAATGGTCCGGCCGATTTCCGGAAAATAAATAAGTTTCGGCTGGAAAAATAATATCGCGGCTAATAGAGCCGCATAAGCGATCACACCCACGATAGCCAGATTGAATAGCATGCGCTGGGGGCAGGAAATTGTTTAATCCCTCGGACTCAAAGTTATAATAACCAACTTTCAGCTACCAGGAACAGAAAAAAAATGAATCTCGATCGGGTCAATTCTGGCCGTGATGTACCCAATGACTTCAACGTCATCATTGAAATACCCATGAATGCCGATCCCATCAAGTATGAGGTGGACAAGGAAACAGGCGCGATGTTCGTTGACCGTTTCATGTCAACGTCAATGCATTATCCTTGCAACTATGGTTATATCCCGCATACCCTGTCCGAAGACGGTGATCCGGTGGATGTGCTGGTCATCTCGCCGGTTCCGCTCATTTCAGGTGTAGTCGTGCGTTGCAGACCGCTGGGAATGTTGAAAATGACCGACGAAGCCGGTGAAGACGCCAAGGTATTGGCGGCACCCATTGACAAGCTGTGCAACCTCTATCGCAAGAAAAAATCTTATGATGATTTGCCCGAACTGGTGCTTTCGCAGATCGCGCACTTCTTCGCCCACTACAAAGACCTGGAACCCGGCAAATGGGTCAAGATAAAAGGATGGGTTGGGGTCAAGGAAGCCAAAGCCGAAATCATGGGGGGAGTCAAGCGCTATAACTCCGCCAAGAAAAAACCGATGTTCTAGCAGCCTGCCGGACTTGAAGAATCGAAGCGAAAAAGTGACTGGGCGAGGACAGATTTTGACGATTTTGCAGACCAATAGTCGTTCTATTGGTCAAAAAAGCGGCGAAATATGGACCGGCCAGACGCTTTTGCAGCCGACTTCCTTTAAGTCCGGCAGGTTGCCAGCAGCCTGCCGGACACTTTTGAATTTAGTCATCCCAGGCTTGACCCGGGATCCAGTTCAAATCCAGGACGGCATTGCTTCAACCTGATGAACGCAACGATGAACGGTCAGCAGGCAAACCACGAATGATTGTTAATAGAGTGTGAAGAATGGCATGGCTTGAACCGGCAAGACTTGAGGGGATGGTCGTTACGCTCGACCCGCTGGACATGGCCCATGTAGAGCCACTGAAGGCTGCGGTAATGGACGGAGAATACTGGAAACTCTGGTTTGCCAACGTCCCCTCCCCAGACAACATGGAAAGCTACGTGATCAAAGCCATCGAGAATGCAAAAAAAGGCGATATCGCATTTGCTGTCAGGCTTAACGATACCGGAAGAATCATTGGCACCACCCGCTTTTACAATGTGGACGAAGTCAATAGAAGGCCAATGCTGGGCTACACCTGGTACGCAAGATCAGCCTGCAGAACCAGTGTAAACACGGAAAGCAAGTTTTTGCTGCTCCAATACGCTTTCGAACAAAAAGCGGCCATTGCGGTAGAGTTCCGGACGCATTACTTCAACCAGGTTTCGAGGGCAGCGATCGAGCGGCTCGGCGCAAAACAGGATGGCATATTACGCAGCCACCAGATCATGCGTGATGGCTCGATCCGCGATACTGCCGTGTATTCAATACTTCGGCATGAGTGGCCCGCCGTGAAAAACAATCTGATGAGCAAGCTCTCGTTCGCCGATGACGGCGGTCATCACATCCCCGGGTAAATCCTCCATTTCCATCGGCACGGCGGCAACCACCCGCCAGACCGGACGAGTCATCGTGCCGAATGGAGCCCCAAAAAGCCGGTTGCAGTCTCCGCAAAGGGGGTGGTAAATTTATAATATAGGGTGATGATGCAGTTTCGATTACGGAGCCTCACTGAGAGCACCGGGGGTGAACGATGGATCGGCGGAAAATGCTTGCGCTGCTCGGCGCTGCCGGCATGAACATGCTTAACGGACACTCCTCGGCCAGCCCCGGGGATAGGGAAGTGATTCGAAAAATGCTTGCCTGTATTGCAACACCTCAACAGACCGAAGGCCCCTACTTCGTGGACGAGCATCTGCATCGCGTGGATATCCGTTCCGATCCTTCCGATGGTTCGATAAAGGAAGGCCTGCCGCTCGCACTCGATATACGCGTTTTCTCGGTGAGCAAAACCAATTGCAAACCACTGGCGGGTGCCATGGTGGATGTCTGGCACTGCGACGCCCAGGGAATATACTCTGATGTCATGGACAGCCACTTCAACACGGTCGGGAAAAAATTCCTTCGCGGCTACCAGATTACGGATACGAATGGCGGTGTGCGATTCGCCACGATTTACCCAGGGTGGTACCCGGGCAGAACGGTTCATATTCATTTCAAGATCCGCACCGGCATGGAAACTGCGAAGAACTATGGGAATTACGAGTTTACGTCGCAACTTTATTTCGATGATTCCGTGACGGACCAGGTGCACGAGCAACCGGCTTATGCCCGAAAAGGTCCGCGGCAATCGAGAACGAGGAATGAAGAAGATGGCATATACCGGAGTGGCGGAAAACAGCTCATGCTCAAGCTTGCCAAGGCCGGCCAAGGTTATGCCGGAACGTTCGACGTGGGACTTGAGATAAGCTGAACGCGAGACCGCGCCCGCGCGGGCAGGACATCGCGCGGCGGAGGCAAAAGCATGAAGTCAGACCAGCTTGAACTCCGAGCCGGCGCGGCGCGCCTCCCGCTGACCCAGCGATGCCTGGATCGCATCATCTACCGTTTCAAGAAAGATGAATTGCAATGAGGCCCGCGCAGCTTCCGGCACCTCGCGCAGGTCCTTCTCGTTGCGCGCCGGCAGCAGCACCGCACGCAGGCCGGCGCGTTGCGCGGCCAGCACCTTTTCCTTGATGCCGCCCACCGGCAATACCATTCCCCGCAGGCTGATCTCGCCTGTCATGGCCACGTCATGATGTACTGGCCGGTCGGTAAATAGCGAAACGAGCGCCACGAACATCGCTACCCCGGCGCTGGGGCCGTCCTTCGGAATGGCGCCCGCCGGCACGTGCACGTGCACGTCGATATGATCGAAAATCGATACGGGGACAGCGAGATCATCCGCACGCGCCTTCAAGAGAGTAAGCGCCGCCTGGGCGCTCTCTTTCATGACACCGCCAAGCTGTCCGGTCAGGATCAGTTGCCCGCGCCCGCTTACACGCGTTGCTTCGATGAAAAGAATATCGCCGCCCACGGGCGTCCACGCCAGGCCGGTAGCCACCCCCGGCAGGCTCGCACGCAACCCGATCTCGTGCTCGAATTTTGCGGGGCCGAGTATGGCATCCAGATCAGCGGCATCCACGCGCACCCGGACCTCTGCATTCTCGGCAACGAGCATCGCGGCATGACGCATGACCCGCCCCATTTCACGTTCGAACTGGCGCACGCCGGCTTCGCGGGTGTAATTCGCGATAATGCTTTCCAGCGCCCCGACTGTTATTTCACATTGCCCTTCACTCAAACCGTTGGCTTCGCGCTGGCGGCTCACCAGGTAGCGCAGCGCAATCTGAAGCTTTTCTTCGCGCGTATAGCCAGGCAGATCGATGATTTCCATCCTGTCGCGCACGGGAGGTGGCACGCTGTCGATGACATTTGCCGTCGCGATGAAGACGACGCGGCTCAAATCGAAGGGTACGCCCAGGTAATTGTCGCGAAAGGTAAAATTCTGCTCGGGATCGAGAATTTCGAGCAGCGCGGCCGAGGGATCGCCATGGAGGCTTGCCGACATTTTATCGACCTCGTCGAGCATCATCACACAGTTGCGCGCACCCGCCTTGCGCAGGCTCTGCACGATATTCCCCGGCATGGCGCCGATATAAGTACGGCGGTGGCCGCGCATCTCGGCCTCGTCATGCACACCTCCCAATGACACGCGCACGAACGGCCGCTGCAGGGCGCGCGCGATACTCTGGCCGAGCGAGGTTTTGCCGACTCCCGGCGGTCCGACAAAACACAGAATCGGAGCCTTTCCCTGGGGTTTCAGCTTTTGTACCGCCAGGAATTCGATAATGCGCCGCTTCACGCGCTCGAGCCCGAAATGATCCGCTTCGAGAATCTGGCGCGCGGCTTCCAGATCGATCGGGGTATCGGCGGGCAATCGCCAGGGCAGCTCGGTCATCCACTCCAGGTAAGTATGCAGCATCGAATATTCGCTCGATGCCGCAGGCATTCTTTGCAGCCGTTGCAACTCCTTGCGCGCCTGTGCCTCGATTTCATCAGGCATGCCAGCCTTGTCGATCGCTTCGCTCAACTGCGCAATTTCCTGATCGTCCCCTTCAGTTTCGCCAAGTTCCTTCTGTATCGTCTTCAGTTGCTCGCGCAACAGAAATTTGCGTTCCCGGTCCTCGAGCTGTTCCTTCGTGCGTTCGCCGATCTCATGCGACAGCCTGAGCACTTCGATACGGCGCGACAGAATCTGGAGCACCTTGCGCAAGCGCTCCTCGGTGCTGATGGTTTCAAGCAGTATCTGCTTCTCGTTCACCTCGGTATCGAGCAGACTGGCGACGATATCGGCCAGATGCGACGGCGCCCGTGCGGCTTGCAGCGCGTGTGCGAGTTCGGCTGGCACACCGGGCAGAAGCGACAATATCTCGACCGCGCGCTCGCGCAGTTGCATGGCAAGCGCCTCGGCTTCGGTGGATACCTCGGCCGGTTCGCGAATATGGCGTACCCTGGCCGCCAAAAATGGATATCCCTCGACCAGGTCCTCGATGGAAAACCGCTCGATGCCCTGGCACACCGCGTGACGCAACCCGTCGGACGAGGCGAGATGACGCACGACATTGACCATGGTGCCCATGTTGAACAGCGCATCCAGCCCCGGATCGTCCACCGCCGGATCCCGCTGCAAAACGATGCCCAGTGGGGCATTGACACTCAGTGCATGCTCCAGCGCCGCGATCGATTTTGCGCGTCCGACGGTAACTGCCGTCAGCACATGGGGAAACAGGACAACGTTGCGCATGGGCACCAGCGCTACCACGTCCTCGGGTAATTCGTGCCTGGCTAGGATAAGCTCTCCCACGGCGGCTCTCTCGGTAATAAAAGGAGTTTTTAGATCACTTGCCCGGAAATACTTCCCCTGGCCTCGCCATTCGTTCACTACCGCTGCGGTCCAGGAACGGTGACGTACCGTCTTCAATATCGCCAATGCCACGCGCCACTTCTCTTTTATCTCAGTCTAGCACGGGGCAACCCAACGTCAACCCGATAAAGTCTTCAGCCTGCCTCACCAGGTTCCGGGAGTACCTCCAGTAGGTTACCTCGGGTACTGCCATATGGCCTTCCTGACGGCCGATCACTGGAATGCTGAACCAGACGATACGCGCTGCGGTTCGTCCGGATGCCCCGCCGGAACATGATCTAAACTTACAAACGCCAATTGCTTGTTATCATATGTTGAATGCTGGAATTGTTGTGCACATCCCTCTCCCAGCGATCCGTCATGCTTCAACGGAAACCAGGATGCCAAATGTTTTTGCCTGGCATAAGCCAGGCACAAGGCCGATATCGGATAGGACAATTCGAGACCATTCATCCCTTTTACGCCGGAGTCTCCATTGAAAATCAAAGCAACTGTGGAAGAAGTGCTCTCCCGCATCCCCGGTCCGGTCACGGCAGAGTGGCCGATGGGAGAGCCATTTGCCGTCGGACTCGCGCATGGCTCCATGTCTGTGGAATATTACGCTCCGGCCGGCGGCGATCCGCAAACCCCGCACGAACAGGATGAAGTCTATTTCATCCACCGGGGGACGGGCGAGCTGATCATCAACGGGGAGCGGCATTCGTTCAAGGCGGGTGACTGCCTGTTCGTCCCTGCCAACGTCGAGCACCGGTTCGAGAATTTCTCCGGCGACTTTGGGACCTGGGTGGTATTCTGGGGACCCAAGGGTGGTGAAAAGGGTGGTGAAAAGGAATAGCAAAAAGTGCGGCAACAGTAGCAGGGGATGGAGAAAGCCCCTGATGTCGCCTATGCTTGAACCTGGACGAAGTTGAAAACCAACTGTCGGCGCAGGTTCGAGTCATGAAAAAACTTCCCCTGGATCAGCTTGGCCCGCACGAAATCAGTCCCGGCGTGTTGAACTTCGGCATACTGCTGCCGTGGATTTCCACCACCGATGGCAATCATCTGTTTGTGAAAATCATTCACGAACGCGACCAGTTCATTCAATCGATTCAGCCGCTTGCCTTCGAGTTGCAGCATGGCATCAATGCCGATTACGGCGATATGTGGTCCGTCACCGTGAATTTCGGCGGCATCGATGACATACAGCCGGGCTCGCATTTCGGTTTGCCCGGACGGCACGTTTATCGCTTCGAGCTGCACAATCCGAATGCGGGTGTCCTGGACTGGATCGTCGATCCTTATGCCCGTGAATATGCCATAGGCAAGCTCTCCGCCTTCACGCTCGGTTATGTCCCCTATGTCTGGAACGCTGAGGAAACGAACTGGAAGACACCGGCGCTACACGACCTGATCCTGTACGAATTGAATCTCGCCGAATTTGGCGGCAGCCTGCAAGGCGCGATCGACCGGCTCGATTATCTTGCCGACCTCGGCGTGAATGCGCTCTCGGTAATGCCCGTCAGCAATGTCTCGCTGGAGGTCGATTGGGGCTACCTGCCAATCGGGTATTTTGGCGTCGATGAGCGTTTTGGCAAGAGGAACGATTTCCAGAGTTTCATCGATGCCGCGCACCAGCGCGGACTGGCGGTGATCGTTGATGCGGTGTATGGACACACCGGGCAGGATTTTCCTTACGCCGATCTCTACCAGCGGCTTGGATACCGTGAAAATCCCTTCATGGGGCCGTTTGCCAAGGACTATTTCGGCGTCAGCACTGACTACCACCGTGCGCTGACCCGCGATTTCTTCTATAGCGTCAATCTGCACTGGCTGGACACTTATCACGTCGATGGCTTCCGCTACGACTGCGTACCAAACTACTGGGATGGCGCAACGGGCGTGGGTTACGCCAATCTGGTCTTTAACACGTATGAATATGTCAAAAGCTCGATCGCCAGTCTGCGAAGATTCGATGCGCCGGAAGGCCCGCGGCTGATCCAGATCGCGGAGCAACTGGAGGCCCCGGAGCAGATTCTCGAACAGAGCTACAGCAACGCCACCTGGCAGAACGCGACCTTTGGCGCGGCAGAAGCGTGCGCCCATGGCGCGGCGGGTGCGGTGGAGAATCTTGGTCAACGGCTCGGCGCACTCGGTTACATCGAACTGGCAATCCAGAACGGCGATACCATGACCAAGGCGCCGCTGCAATACATCGAGAACCACGACCACAGCCGCTTCGTGTGCGAATTCGGCCTGGACTATCCTGATCCGAGTTCACTGTTCGCCGAAGGCGACCGCGCCCAATGGTATCGCCTGCAGCCTTACCTGATCGCGCTGCTCGCCGCGAAGGGTATTCCCATGCTATGGCAAGGCCAGGAATTCGGCGAAAATTATTTTGTACCCGATTCAGGACTCGGCCGGGTATTGCTACTGCGGCCGCTGCGCTGGGATTACTTCTACGATACCGCGGGTAAAAGCCTGGTCAAGCTGACCCGAAGTTTGATAAGCCTGCGAAAAAATTGTGCCGAGCTGCGTCGCGGCAGTCATTATTTCTTCAGTGATTACGGCCGATATCTGTCACGCGGCATCCTGCTTTTTCAACGCGAGACAGCCGATGCGGTGAGCGTGGTGGCGGTGAACTTTACCGCTACCGACCAAAGTATACCCTTCGCGTTTACGCGACCTGGCAGCTATACCGAGCAACTGCACGGGCTGGACAATTTTACCGCCGGGGAAGGACAAGAGCGCCAGTTGATTGTCCCATCCAGTTACGGCCGTATCTGGCGAAGCGCTTGAAGATTTCATCAACCGGATAGCCACCCGTTCAAAAGACCGGGGTATTAAAAACATGTATTGGCGTTACGCGCCACAGGGGTATACAATTTACATGCCATGAATAGACGCCGCCATATTTATTCAGTCGTATTCGCGTTGCTCTTCAGCATGCTGACGAATGCATTCGGCTGGGCATTCAATGGCGAGGTATTCGCTCATGAGCTCGATCATGAACATCACGTTCTCTCGCTTGATCCAACAGCGCATCTCGAGGCGCATCAGCATGCCGCCATCAACGACGAGGGTCATCTGGACGCGGCAACCCACCTCTGTTTACATGCTGCCGGACAATATCAACCGTTTTTCTTCACCGCGCCACTGCTCGTACCTGCTTCAGCGGGTGCAGAAGTATTGAGCGCATTTATTTCCATCGCCATCTCCGAGTCCGTTCCGGATTCTCCGCTTCATCCTCCCCGCCTTATCTCAAGCAAGGCTGTAAGCTGACGTATCGCATACAGCCGGGCGGCCCGTCAGGCCGCGGGCCAAAGCAACTCGCCCGGGCGTCCGGCACTTGCAAGTACGAGACGCTTACCGCCCCATAATCTGATGGGCGCTCTGTAATCTGATGGGCATGCGTATGTGCTCATCGCTACGCATTCGTGTAATTACGATCGCGTAATATGTGCGATTCATTGCTTCACGATTATACCTGCGGAGAAATCCATGAACTGTGGTGCATTGTTCACGATCCGATGGCGTCTGACGCCACCGGGGTCGTTTTTCCCTGCTCTCTTTCCTGCACTCTTCCTCGCGCTCTGCTGGACACCCGCGGTGGTTGCACAAAATACTTTTTCGGGCAGCTTTCCGGACAGACGTCCAGAAACTTTCGCGCAACCGGCAGAAGAAAAGGGTGATCTCACCTTACGCGATGCAATCAAACTGGCATTGGAGCGCAACCCTGAGCTGGCGTCCTTCGATAAGGAAGTTCGGGCGTTGGGGGGCGTGAGGATCCAGGCTGGACTGTTTCGTAACCCGGACCTCGATGTGGTAACTGAGGATGTCGGCTCCCCGATAAGACCCGAGCCCGTCGTGCAGCAGTTTGCGACAGTCAGGCTTAGCCAGCTCATCGAACTTGGCGGCAAGCGCGCCGCCCGGATCAACGCAGCATCGCTTGGCCAGGAATTGGCAAGCAAGGATTACGAGGCACGGCGCCTGGATCTCATCGCATCGGTGGCAAACTTTTTTACCGACGTGCTCGCGGGCCAGGAGCGCGTGCGGATCGTAGAGGAAAGCGTCCTGCTGGCACAAAAAGTCGTCAATTCCGCCAGCAAGCGTGTCCAGACCGGTAAAGCGCCTCCCCTCGAGGAAACCAAGGCAAAAATGGCGCGTTCCAGCGCCGGGATCGAGCTTGAATTGGCGCGGCGGGATCTGGCCGCGGCGCGAAAGCAACTGGCTCTTCTGTGGGGTAACCATTTTCCGCAATTCGACAAGGCAATAGGCGATTTGACGTCAACGATCACATTGCCAAACTATGGAGAACTTTCCAGGCGTGTTCTCGATAGTCCGGTGGCGCTGCGCAGCGCAAAAAACGTGGAGCAGCGCAAAGCACTGCTGGAAGTCGAGCATACACGGCGAATACCTGACATCACGGTCAACGCCGCCGTCAGGCGGTATATGCAAACCGACAACATCACCGCGCTGGCCGGCTTCACCATACCGCTTCCGCTATTCAACCGCAATCAAGGCAGTATAAGGGAAGCGCATCAGCGCCTGGACAAGGCAATCGACGAGCAGCTGGCGACCGATTTACGCCTCAACACGCAGCTATCCAGAACTTATGAGACTCTGTTGGCTGCGCAAAACGAAATCAATGTGTTGCGGGACGATATCCTGCCTGGAGCCCGCAGCGCATTCGATGTCGCGAATATCGGGTACGAACTGGGACGATTCAGCTTCCTCGAAATGCTCGATGCGCAGCGAACCTTGTTCCAAAACCAACTCCTCTATATACGCTCGCTGGCTGCCTATCAGCGGCTGGTCAATGAAATCGAGCGGCTTATTGCGGGCCCGATTGACGGCGAGACAGGCCAGCCAGCCAGCGAAAACGGGTCTGATCTGGATCAAGGAGGAGACAATGGCCAATATCAATAAAAAGCAGCTCATCCCGATCATTGTTGTGATTGCAATCGGAGCTCTACTGGGGGGGCTGATTCTCACTACGCAAAAAAGCACGACTTCCGTCTCGACAGAAGACGCGAAAGCACAGCCTGGCGGAGAATCCCAGACGGAACCTACCGGACCTAAAGGAGGAAGACTGCTTTCCACTGAAGGATTTGATGTGGAGGTGACGATCTTCGAACAAGGTGTCCCCCCCCAGTTCCGGCTTTACCTGTATCACAACGGGAAACCTCTTCCGCCATCTTCGGCCAAGGTCACCGTTACACTCGCGCGGCTCGGCGAACCGGTGCAGGTGTATACGTTCAAGCCGGAGGCAGATTACCTGATTGGAAACGGCGTCGTAAAAGAGCCTCATTCATACGATGTGTCGGTTGATGCCGAATGGAAAGGCAGGAAATTCCACTGGAATTACAGCCATCCCGAGGCAAGGGTGGAAATTCCGGATGCGATGCTGAAAACCATGGGTATCGATGTTCTGACTGCAGGCCCCGAAACCATCCGGCCCACCCTCAAGCTACCCGGAGAAACCATCTACAACGAACACACCATCGTACAGGTCGTGCCGCGCTTGTCCGGCATCGTGACTGCTGTCTATCGTCACCACGGCCAGGAAGTTAAGAAAGGAGAGGTGCTGGCGGTAATCGAAAGCCAGATGCTGGCGGATTTACGCAGCCAGTATCTGGTTGCCCAGAGGCGATTGGTACTAGCACAAAGCACTTTCGAGCGGGAAAAACGGCTGTGGGAGGAAAAAATCACGGCCAAACAAGACTATCTGGTTGCCCAGGAGGCGTTGAACGAAGCTGAAATCGCCGTAGCGCTTTCCGCGACCAAGCTGCGCTCGCTCGGCGTTCCGCCCGGTTCGTTCCGGGACAATCTCGCACGCTACGAAATCCAGGCGCCCATTTCGGGGTTGATTACGGCCAAAGCGGTCGCCCAGGGCCAAACCCTCAAGGAGGATGACAATATTTATACCATCGCCGACGTGTCGACGATCTGGGCTGCAGTAACCGTGTATCCGAAAGACCTGGCGGTGGTCCGGGTCGGGCAAAAAGCAACGATCAAAGCGACTGCGTTCAACGTCGAAGGTGAAGGCGATATTACCTATATCACGAC
>DASVYI010000429.1:0-6444 GCA_036392275.1 Nitrosospira sp.
TTCCACCAAGTAGCACAACATTATTGCCTTGAAACCTGACAAAGAAGGCTACGTGGCCGGTCGTGCTGCCGGTGGATGAGGATGGTCTGATGATCGCCAGACAGCCGTACACCGGATGCGCAACGGGGGTACCAAATTCCAGCCAGGATTTGGCAGTAGCATAGCCAAGATGTGGCACACCTGCCTGGCTCAAGCACCAATTTACAAATGCCGCGCACCACGCTGTGATCTTTCCGTAACCGGTGGACTCATAAGTTGAAGCAATATCAAATGATCTTCCCTTCTTGTCATAGGTGGGATCAGTCTTCACACCTTCAAAATATTTGTTAATCTCTGGATTACGCTCTTTCAACTGCTGAGCTTCCATTCTTCCCAGAATTCTCCCCAGGGCTTTATTTGCTGAGGTTGCGAGTTCTCTAGAGAAGAACTCGGGTGCTCTTGAACTCGGTTCGGCACCCAGCAACGGGGAATTCATACTAAGCCTGGTCAGTTGGCGATCCGTTGCACGGATTTGTGAATCGACGGAAAGTGCGGTACGCATTGAACTAACAAATGTGTCGTCAACCGAGAGCTCGTGTACCTTCGCTCCCAATTCCGCCTTAGCAAACGCCATCCATGGCGCAATAGAAGTATCAACGAAAATCTCATCCGATTTAATCCCTGGGTCTATCCGATCAGTCTTTTCTTTCACTGCCATAAAATAACCCTTCGATTGCCTGTTCAATCATGCTTCTTCTATTTGAATAGCGCAATTCAGCATTCTGCAGCCAGCGTTCAGGAAATTACGATTACGAGTTATCAAGTTTGATAAATGCCCAAGCAATTTCAAAAGGGTGAACTCAAGCTGTTCAGCCAGGTTGAAAATCGAAGCCAGCACTTTTCACGTTTCCCGGTTGTCTCCGGTCACTTCGGCCAGTCGGACTGGTTTCGTTGCCCAAACAACTTTTCAGTATTATGTAACCCCAAGCTGGAACCACCCCGCCCAGCCGCCCGACGCATCCCACCAAGTTGAGTAAACAAGGCCGTCGCTTCCGACGGTAAAGAGGTCGATATGCTCGGTTATGCGCGAAATGGCAGCCACCTGTCCTCCGGGTTTGCCTACACCGCCCGAAACATTGAACCACGAGGCCCAGCCGGTGGTGTCATGCCACCATGTACTATAGACGCGGTTGTCGGTGCCGATCACGAACAGATCGAGATGATTGGAATAACGGGCGATCGCGGTGACCGGCGATCCCGGCGACGCAACGCCTCCCGAAACCTGGAACCATGAACCCCAGCCACTGCGGGCGTTCCACCATGTGGACATGATCTTCCCGTCCGGTGCCGTGGTGAAAAGATCGAGCTGGTCGGCAAAGCGTGCCACCACGCTGACCGTGGAATCGGGGCGGCAGCTCTGGTTGCCCACCGCAAACCAGCTCGACCAGCCGGAGCGCTCGTCCCACCAGCAACTGTAGGCGCGGTTATCGGTGCCGATCGTGAAGACATCCAGGTGAAAGGGATAACGTGCGATCGCCGTAACCGTTGCACCCGCTGCCGCCACGCCGCCTGAAATCTGGAACCAGGAGCCCCACCCGGAGCGGGCGTCCCACCATGTCGACATGACCTTGCCGTCGGAAGCGGTGGTGAAAATGTCGAGATGGTCGGTATATCGCGACACCACGTTGACTGTCGAGCCAGACCGGCAAACCAGTGTGCCGATAGTGAACCAGCCCGACCAGCCGGTGGCCTGATCCCACCAGGCGCTGTATACGCGATTGTCCGTGCCGACCGTGAACAAGTCGAGATGGCCGGCGTAGCGGGCTATGGCGGTGACCGGTGATCCCGTCCCGCCGGGCGAGGCAATCCCGCCGCTGACCTGGAACCAGCCTGCCCAGCCGCTGGAGGCATCCCACCAGTCGCTCATGGTGCGGCCGTTGGAAGCGACCGCGAACACATCCAGATGCTCGGGAAAGCGCGCCACGACATTGATCGGTGTGCGGTTGCGCGCTGGCAGCGTGGCCAGTGGGCTGATCCTGTTCCAGATTACCTGACGGCACACATGGCAGAACGGCACGCCGAGATTGCGCATCTTGCAGTCGAACTCAGGCCGGTAGCCGCCGCAATGATAATAGTGCGCGCCCTCGAACAATCCCACCGTGCCAGTGGGAACAGGGCTGGGGCGGTTGTCCACCGTGGTGCAGTCCGGGTTGGACATCGTCGGTATGGCCGTGGTGGCGGCGACCGCCCAGTTCCACTTCAGGGTGGCGCGGTTGGTGTTGGTCGTAACATTGGGTTCAGTAGGCTCACCCGCCGGGTGATGATCGTGACCAGTTTCGTTGCCGCCGGCCCAATAGGGATACTCGTCGGCAAGGCCGTAGGCAGTATGCCCCATTTCATGAATGGCGATCTCGGTTGCGCCTCCGGCGAGTGAATACGTGCCAACCGAGCCGCCGCTTCCACCGTATATTGTCGAGTTCACCACCACGATGACGACAGTAAATTCCGGAATCTGCGCCGCGGCGACTTGCAACGCCGTTGTGTTGTTGCAGGTGAGAAGGCGGCGTATGCCGCTGGTGCCGAACGTACTGTCGAAATACGTCCGTACGCTGGCGCCGGTGCCACCCGCGCTTGCGGGGTCGTCTGCTCCAGAGTCCGTCGATGTGACGTTTACGCGGAAAATGTTGATGGCCGGCTTCAACCGGTCGTAGGGCGGCGTGGCCGTGAACGCGGTAACGAAGGCGGAGCAGGCGTTGTTGAAATCGTTCTGCTGCGTGCTGGTAAAGCCTTCGGCGAGCATGACCACATTGAAAGCCCGGCTGCGTGGAGCCGATCCGAAAATCTGTGTATTTCCCAATACGGAACCGTCAGAAGTGCTCATCGCACACCTCCGTCTGCGGGCTGACCTCTTCCGGAAAGCGGAAAGCTTGCCATGTCGGTCGTCACCAGTGGCGCGCGGCGCAGACCCTCGGGGCCGGCGACCGCCTCCGCGCCAGGCGCGACTTTTACCAGCGTAATGTGATCGGCGTTGTCAGCGACCGGAACTACGGTGGTAAAGGCTCCCTTCGGCACGGCAATGTCCACGCGCGTAATGGGGTCTCCGGACCTCTCCGGAAATACCTCGGCGCTCGTGGCGAAAGCCCCGCGTACCATCACGCGTGCGAGTGTTTTGTTTGCCGCATCCCGCATGTCGACGAAATGCGCCGCTTGACTGGAAACGGCTGTATCGGAATCCGGGATGACCATTTCGACAGCCTGCTGGCTGATCAATCGGACAGTCTCGCCCTCGTACTCAAAAATAAGGCGGACGGCCTTTGCCGGCTGCTGTGGCGCGACGTTATCGGGCGGCATGGCAAATCTCCTGGCGACTGTGCTTGCTTGGGCAATTATTCACGCATTTCCTCCGGCTGAGTTGTGGTGTCATACACAGGGGTTTCCTACTATAAAAATAGTAAAAATATGATAAATCAATGATGAATCATTTATTTCCCCCCGCGACCGCCGACGTTTGAAATTGCATGAGCAGACCGGCCTGGAATCGCGGTTGCGCGGGTTTCAACGATTCCTCCTTTTGTTCGCTCGTGAGTTGAATCAGGTCGTGCATTTTCTCCGCCGTTGTGTTCCAGGAGGTTTGCGATACCATCTGCCTCATCCTCGAGATGGTCCGCTGGCACTCCTCAGGGGTCGTCAGTAACGCATTCTCGCAGGCCCTGACGAACGCTTGCGGTGAGGGTGTGATTTCCACCACTTCACCGTAGAGATCCGCCACGTCATTGACGTGAGTGCTGATGATCGGCAGCTCGGCCGCCATGTATTCGAGGGTTTTCGTGGGGTTGATAAAGCGGGTCGATTCGTTCAGTGCGAACGGGAGCAGGCATGCATTCCACCCAGCCAGAAAATGAGGGAGTGATTCATAGGGTTGCTGGCCCAGATAGTGGATGTTGTGCCGCCGCGGCAGTGTCGCGGCATCTATTCCCGCCACGGGGCCCACCAGAACGATCTGCCATTGTGGATGAGCGTCGGCAATCCGGGCGATGAGTTCCGTATCGACGCGCTCATCTATGACGCCATAATAACCCAGCCTCGGCCCGGGGATATCCTCGTGTGCCGCGTGGCTGTTCGTGCGGTCGCGCGCCTGTTCGAAATGCCCCATATCGATGCTGTTCGGGAAGCAGTGGACATTCGGATGACGCTCCCGCCTTGCCCGATAAAGGCTCGGACCGGCAGTAAACACGAGATCGGCTGCTTTCAGCAACGCATTCTCGCGCTGAAGCATCTGTTTCGGGGAATTTTTGAAACTTGAGAGGTCATCCATGCAGTCATAAACCACGAGGGAGGGATCCAGCTCCTGCAATAGCGGTAATGCCATGGGTGTATAAAACCATGCCATGTGCTCTTCGTCCATGCTCACGAATTGCCGCATCAGCTTGATCAAATGAGGCAATTGCCCATCGTGAAAGCCAGCCGCGTTAACGGGCGTATGGGGCCTCAACACGGTTATGTTCGGTCCGGGCGCCGATATTTCCAGGAAACTGTCATGTTCATGGAACATCGGCTCCTCAATGAAAACAATTTTGTAGTTTTCAGCCAATCGCGATAGGAGATGTTGTGGACGCTGGTACACAAAATCCCAGCGGATATGGGAAAAAGCGATAATCGTCGTCATTGGAGCAGCTCCTTTTATGATCAATCGGGCTTCATTTTGAACAGGACGCGACGGAACGAAAGTTTGTGGTATGCACCCCATTGCGTCATACGCCACGCGCTTCGCTAACGGTCATACGGTCATGTGCTTCGCTAACGCTTCGCTATGATGGGTGTGTTTTTTGAGAATGACTGTGCGATAACGTACATTCGGCTTTTCGCCAGGATCATGCACCGCTGAAAGATTATCCGTTGGGGAGGGGCAAACCGTCTGGCAGCCGTCTTCTTTCCTTTCGAAAATCCTGTATCCGTTCTCGTCGCCGGCTTCAGCAGCCGGCATACAGCAGCGGCACAAGCCCAACGAGTAGCTGGTGGATGATGAGGATGCGGCCCCCGGTTCGATATGCGCGGTGGCCCGGGCAGGGAGCGCTGCACCGTCCCGCGGACCGGTACCGCTATCTTGGCCGGGGGGTTCCCGGCGAGAGAGTTCCTCCCGGCATTCTCGCCGCCTCTGCCGGATCTATTCTGCCGTCGAGGTTGATATCCGCAGCATCTCTGGTGGCGCGATCCAGCGCATCTTTTGTCACGTCGCGGCCGCCGGTTGAACCGCTGGCGGGATAATTGGGCTGAAAGGGAACCATGCCGCTTTGACCTCGCGGAGGCTGTCCGATTATGTTGCTCGACCGCCCCGGCGGTTGTCCGATAATCGAGCTTCCCCCCCCTGGTGGAACCTGGGCATAAACCGGGCCCATTCCGAAAATGATCAGTGCAACTGCGAACGCAGGGGGGCAAACTGAGGATATGCATGAGGGTTTCATGATGAGCCCTGATAAATTTGGGAATTTGCCGGAATCTTACCCTGTCATGCGATACATTTTCCGTGCGGCGCCGCACTATTACGCATTTTTACGCTGGGCCTGCAAAGGGTCCGGTTTCGGAGCCGGGTGCATGAACGGTCCTGACATATCCTGCCGTCGTATCCCGCTGTAATTCCCGCTGTAATTCGGATTATTCAGCAGTTTTTCAAGGCATCGATCGCCGCATCCAGCAATGGCCTGGTGGCCGCCGCGATGACGCGCCCGCTGGAGTGCAAGCCGAGCGGGTTGCCCCTCCAATCGGTCATCCATCCGCCCGCGCCAGTCACGACCGGAACAATCGGGAGATAGTCGTGAGGTTCGAGGTCATCCTCCAGTACAAGATCGCAATGTCCCGACGCCAGCAAGCCGTATGCATAACAGTCGCATGAAGGCCGCGATACCGCTACTCGTTCGTTGAGCGCATCGATCGTATCTTGCGCGCCTGCATGCAGGGAATCCGGCAATGCAATATACAGCCGCGCACGGTCGAGCGATTCGCATGCGCTGACCGCAGCCGTGCATCTGCCATTTCCGGTATAAAACAGCGTGCGCTTGCCGTCCCCGGCCCACCGCTCTCCCATCGCCGGGATGTCGATTAACCCGATGAAAGGCTCGTTCGCGCTGAGCAGGCCGATAAGGGTGCCAAAAAGGGGGTTTCCGGCGATAAAATTCGCCGTGCCATCGATGGGATCGAGGACCCAACTGATTTTGCCCGGCGTGCTGCCGTATTCTTCACCGATAATGCCATGATGAGGATACCGCTCCTGAATGACCTGACGGAGCGCGCATTCGATTTCATAATCCGCCACAGTCACTAGGCTTTCGTCAGTCTTGCGCATGATGTCCAGAGGGGCGCGAAAGTAGCGCAGCGCTATTGGCCGCGCCTGGTCCGCGAGATAATGCGCGAACGCTAGTGCTTGCCCGGTGTCCATGCCAGCAAAACATTTCCAGCTGCTTTGGGCTC
>DASVYI010000430.1:0-2556 GCA_036392275.1 Nitrosospira sp.
CCGGGCGAAATGGATGAAACTTATCCATCCGGATTGTAGATGCCCTGCATTGGATATGGATCTTGGGCAAGGTTCCGTCTTCGTTGTGAACGAGCTTTTACTCAAGTGCGTCAAGCGTGGCGGGTCGCGTTCTATTCACTCTCGCGAACGCCTGTTTTCCGCTCTGCAAATTTATGGTTCGCAAGCTCCCATTCCTTGCTTTTTGAATCCGGTGATCTATCTTGATAAAGCCGCCTTATCATCAGCGCGAAAAAAGCGTGAATATCAATGTTCACGGTGAGTCATCGCGTGAGTCTGGCTCAGGTGTGATTTCAGTGCGGATTGCCATGAGTGGATGTGACATTCGAGGACGATGGCATCCCGGCGGCATCTGATGGCGCTCATCCGGAGATCCGGGTCAGCGGCAATCCGCGAAAAATTCGAAGCGATTTGGCTGGGGCAGTATGAGGAGTATGGCTTGCAGCTTTGGATCCGGTCTCGACCCGAGGGAAAATGAGTACTTTGACTCATGTTTTACTGATCGGCGCAACTCTGCTTCACAGCATGCTTGCCGTTGCCCGGGATGATCCCGAGCCTGCTGACCCTGCAAATCGAGCTGTTAACATTATCCTTGGAAATTCTGGCGGTGGCCTCGATACCGCCGCGTTACGATCTGTCCGCAGGCTGATCGGAAAGGCCGTTACCACCGATACGGTCGACAACTTCGTGGTTTATAGTCCCAGAGTAGGGGGGGACATCCCGATTGAAGGCGGACTGTCCGCTTGTGCGGAGACAGGTTTTACCGCTTCGGGAAAAAAATTCAACGCGTTCGTCGCCCAGTTGCGCTCCATTCAGCCGCGACCAGGAACATTTATCAAGGTACAACTCACCGAGCGATGCAAGCCGGCCGATTACACCGGGCCGTTGAGCTGTGGTGGAATTGCCGGAAGAATCTGCCCTGGTACGCAACAGTACTGCGATTTCGGTCCCGGCCGATGCAAGATGCCGGACGTGCAAGGTACCTGCCAAATCAGACCCACCATTTGTACGCGCGAGTTTCGGCCCGTTTGCGGTTGCGACGGCAAGACCTATGGGAACGCTTGCACCGCGGCGGCGGCCGGAGTATCGATCGAGCACGAAGGAGAATGCAATAAGGGTGAGCCTCGGACATGAGGGGGGATCGCCGGGATTCGGTGTCCACAGGGGAAAAACTGCGTGGATGATCCGGCCGATGATTGCGATCCCAAACACGGCGAAGACGGTGGGATGGATTGCGCGGGAATTCGCAAATGAATCCGGTAGACGCTCAGGTAAAAATTTCTGGCTGAGCTTCGCCTGTTTATGTGAGACAACGCACAGAGGTGTTCAGGATGAGGTGTTAAAAAACTGCCAGATTCGACCGTTAGATCGTGATCGTGCAATCGGCCGGAATTATCCGGCCTGCATGAATCCCGGCGATTAAGTTCACCCATTTCACATGAGAGAGGTCCATATCTTGGCGAGCACACCATCAGACAAATCCTTTGGTTCGGAAAAAAACATGAGAAGCAGCAATGACTCCTCGAAGCACTCCGAATATTCCGAAGGATTGGTCCCCGAACGTCCGGCGATGCCGGAAGCCAGTCAACCAGACGGGCGCGAACGGCGAAAAGACCATCAGGCAATTTCCACCGCCGCGTATTACCTGGCAGAGCGGCGCGCATTGAGCGGTTATGGTTATGATGCAGTGCAGGACTGGGAAACGGATGGCGAAACCGATGATATGTAATTTTCTGGCATTTTTTTCGTGTCTGAGATAGCGATTGAGGGAACAGAAAGAGAAAAGAGAAGCAGGAAAGGAAATTTTTTATTTTCTTAAGGAGAAAATCATGGCAAATATTGCTCGTCGTTCACCGTTTTTCGGCGATATCGCTCGTTTCGATCCGTTCTACAACATCGATGACTGGTTCAAGAATTTCGGGATGCGCCCATTTTCAATGGATATGGAAACCGTTCCCCAGATCAAGATTGATTTAACGGAAAACGATACGGCCTATAACGTTCGCGCCGAAATACCGGGGGTAAAAAAAGAAGATGTGAAGGTGCAAGTCGAGGGCAATCGTGTATCCATCAGTTGTGAAACCAAGCAGGAAAAGGAAGAAAAGGAAGGCGAGAGAGTCATCTATCGCGAATGCCATCAGGGCTCGAGCTACAGGACTTTTACGCTGGCTAGCGAGGTGGATGACACCAAAGCAGAGGCCAAGTATGAAAATGGCACGCTGGAACTGACATTGCCGAAGAAAGAAGGTAAAACAGCCAAACGGATTGAGGTTAAGTAACGCGGCTGGTTGCCCTCGGGCTGAGCTGGTTTACCATGGCTTGACCGTTCTTCTAAAAAGAATGGTCAGCCTTCGTGGGTTAGAGGCGCAGGTTACTGTCACCGGCCTCCAGGCTCGACATCGTGCCACTATAGTAAGAGATAAAAAGTAGAAATTGCGCACCCGTAGCACGGGAAGTACCTAGCAATGATAAATCGCGATAGCAGCTGTCGGAATTTATTCTGGAGAAGGTCGTGCCGCCAAAGCAGATTCTGTTCCA
>DASVYI010000431.1:0-2556 GCA_036392275.1 Nitrosospira sp.
GAGCCGTTCGCGGTGCTGCTGGCGGACGATTTGCTTGTGGGAGATCCACCGGTCATGCGGCAGTTGGGCGATGTATATGAACAAAACGGCTGCTCGATACTGGCCGTGGAAGATGTCGAGCCGAGAGATACGGCGAGTTACGGCATTGTGAAATGTGGACCGGGGATGAAAGGACTGCATCCTGTCACGGGTATCGTGGAAAAACCCAAACCCGAGGACGCGCCCTCGACGCTGGGGGTGGTAGGCCGCTATATCCTGACGCCGAAGATTTTTGAGCACCTGGAAAGAATTGAGCCCGGCGCCGGCGGAGAAATTCAGCTTACAGATGGCATCGCCTCATTGCTGCATGAAGAGAGGGCGCTTGCTTATGAATTTTGCGGAATCCGGTACGATTGCGGGAGCAAGATAGGCTACCTCAAGGCGACTGTTGCAATGGCGCTTGAGCATCCCGAGGTAGGTCGGGAATTTGCCGAGTACTTGAGCACTCTGGGTTGCAGCCGCCTTCGCCCTGATGGCACAGTTTGAACTTCTTTTTTATTGGTCTTATCTAAAAAAACTTGAACAATCTCACTCGCCCCGCTCACTTGAGACATGTTCAGTGGTTACTCGATTGATGCTATCTTCCGAAGAAGCCAATAAAATTTTTGCCACGGCGGAGCAGATATTTTCTGCGGAAGAGGTATCGCAGACCGTAAAACGCATGGCGGCGGATATTACCGCAGTGCTGTCGGGCGAATATCCTCTGGTGTTGAGTGTCATGGGAGGCGCTGTCGTATTTACCGGACAATTATTGCCGTTGCTGGGATTTCCGCTTACTTTCGATTATCTCCACGTCAGCCGCTACGATAACAAGATCCAAGGCGGGGAGCTCGACTGGAAAATGCCGCCTCGCGAAGATGTGCGGGACAGGGTGGTGCTGGTGCTCGATGATGTTCTCGACGAAGGAATTACGCTTGCGGGGATACGCGAGTGGATCATGAATCACGGCGCCACGGCTTTCTACAGCGCTGTTCTTGCCGAAAAGGAAACAGGCCGGCCAAAACCGGTCAGCGCGGATTTTGTCGGCTTGGTGCTGCCAGACCGTTATGTATTCGGATTCGGAATGGATATATATGGTGCATGGCGGAATTTACCTGCGATTTATGCCGTAAAGGATCAGGGTACGTTAACAGGTTCCGGGAACCTTTAACTCTTGAATGCGCGTCTGTGCGGGTAGCGCCATTTCTTCATTCGCATGGAATAACCTTGAAGGATACATATGCTTGCAATCATCGGCGGTACCGGAATGACTCAGCTCGCCTGCCTCGAAATATCGCACCGGCAGATTATGCGAACTCCTTATGGCGAGCCGTCCGGGCCGCTGACTTTCGGGAAAATCAATGACAAGGAGGTTGTATTCCTGCCTCGCCATGGGTCTGGCCATACGATTCCTCCACATGAGGTAAATTACCGGGCAAACCTCTGGGCACTGCAATCGTTGAATCTTTCGCGAGTCATATCGGTGGCTTCGGTAGGCGGCATTCGTGAAGACCTGGCGCCGGGCATGGTTGCCATTCCCGATCAGATTATCGACTATACCCACGGTCGCAGGTACACGTATCACGAAGGCCTGGACAAGCCGGTTACCCACATTGATTTTACCGAGCCTTATTGTCAATTGACTCGCCAGTATTTGTTGAGGGCGGCGAAGTTTGCCAATGAGCAAGTCGTGGATGGCGGGGTTTACGGCGCGACACAAGGTCCGCGCCTTGAAACCGCAGCGGAAATCAACCGGATGGAGCGGGATGGGGTTGATATGGTAGGGATGACGGGAATGCCGGAAGCCGCGCTGGCTAAAGAACTGAGCCTGTGCTATGCCACGATTGCCGTTGTGGCCAATTATGCTGCAGGCCGCAAGACCAGCGTCCATGCCATCAGTCTGGAGGATGCTCATGCCGTCCTTGAAAAGGCAATGGCAGGTGTCAGAAATATTCTTGAACGCGTGGTGGAACTCGATGGCGACTAGACCAGTATTGAAGATGGGTGATCCCCGTCTGCTGGAAGTGGCCCAAAAGGTCAAGAGCTTTGGCACGCCCGCGCTGCATGCCCTGATAAAGGATATGCACGAGACTATGGAAGCGCTGGATGGCGCGGGACTGGCAGCGCCACAGATCGGCGTTGGCCTTCAGGTCGTGATATTCGGCGTAAAGCGCAATCCACGCTATCCCGGTGCGGAGGAAGTGCCGTATACAGTGCTGCTCAACCCGGTGCTGACACCCCTCACAGATGAAATGGAGCCGGGCTGGGAAGGTTGCCTGAGCATTCCCGGCATGCGCGGCATGGTGCCGCGTTTCGCGAAATTGCGCTATCAGGGGGCGGATCAATATGGCAGACCCATCGATCGCACCGTGGAGGGGTTTCATGCCCGTGTCGTGCAACATGAATGCGATCACCTGCAAGGAATTCTCTACCCCATGCGTATCACCGACTTTCGCACATTCGGTTTTACCGACGTCCTGTTCCCGGTCCAGGCTCCGATGGATGAGTAGGTTGGACGGTACTGCCCGACGTCACCGG
>DASVYI010000432.1:0-7533 GCA_036392275.1 Nitrosospira sp.
GGCTGGTCGACAGTGCAAGCGGCACAGGCGGCACAGGCGGTACGGGTGGTATAGGCGGCACAGGCGATATAGGCGGTATAAGTGGCATGGGCGGTATAGGTGGCGTAAGCAGCGAAAACCGCCTGGATATCAAAATCGATGCACCGCGCTTGAATCTGACCGGCGAAGCGATCGCCGGGGACAAGGTGACGCTGATGGCAAAGGTGACCCGCCCCACGGACAGCACAAGCGCAACCGTGTCTTTTTCGGACGTGCAAGGCACCCTGAGTGATTTCACGAGCCGTGCCGCGATGCTGGAAGCGGAATATAAAAAAGAGGGATCGATCGTAAGGGCCATGCTTGGCTCGCCACTTGCCGGCAGTTTCACTGCCCGGCAGTTGAATCTGCCGGCTATAGCGGTTTCCATCAATATGATGAATGGGCTCCCTGACCATACCATCCGCGGCAGTTTAACCGGGAGCATGTCGCTGGATGGTTTGGCTAAGACTGGGCAGGTAACCCTGACCGGAAACGTTGGGGACAGCAATGTTAACGTGAATATGGCGGCAAGCGGTTTTGCGCAGCCGGATGTTGACTTCAAGGCGGATATCGATCAGCTTGACCTGGACCGCCTGCTGCCTGCAACGAAGGAGACGAAAGTGCAGTCGGATTCCGCGGTGAAAGCCGCAGGCGCCAACAAAACAGGGGCACTGCCCGGCTTCTCGCTGTTGAATGATCTGGGAGATATGAATATCCGGGGAATCATCCGGATTGGTTCATTGAAGGCTTCCAATGTCAGGTCATCTGGGGTCAGGCTGGAAATCAAGCCAGACGGGGCTGAATCGCGCCCGGGTCAGAAATGAAATCTTTTGCGGAAAAAATGATCCATTGGCAGAACGGCCATGGACGTCATCATCTGCCATGGCAGAACACGCGCGATCCATACGCCATCTGGTTATCCGAAGTCATGCTGCAGCAAACTCAGGTGGCCACCGTCATTCCCTACTACCTTCGCTTTCTGTGGCGTTTTCCCGATATCGAAAGCCTTGCCTTGGCCTCGCTTGACGATGTCCTGGCGCAATGGAGCGGCCTGGGTTATTACTCTCGCGGAAGAAACCTGCACCGGGCGGCGCAACGGGTCGTTGATGATCACAGCGGCATATTTCCGCAAGACGCCGAAACCATACGGCAGCTTCCGGGCATTGGTCGCTCGACCGCCGCCGCGATTGCCGTGTTTGCTTATGGGGCGCGGTGCGCAATACTGGATGGCAACGTCAAGCGAATCCTTGCGCGCTGCTTCGGGATCGACGGTTATCCCGGAGAAAGGAAAACGGAGGCACTACTATGGCAAAAAGCGCAGGAGCTGCTGCCTGAGAACGGCGGGATCGAGGTTTACACTCAGGCGTTGATGGATCTGGGCGCGACCGTTTGCACGCGCGGCAAGCCCCGATGCACGCGATGCCCCTTGCGACAGGATTGCTTCGCTTTTCGACATGACGCGATGGGCAGGCTGCCCGCGCCCAGGCCAAGGAAAGCGCTGCCGGAAAGGGAAACCGTTCTGCTGATGTTGATGATGCACGGAAAAATTCTGCTGGAAAAACGGCCGGCCAGAGGGATCTGGGGCGGTCTGTGGTGCCTGCCGGAGATGCCGGTGAATGAAGATGCAGGGGAATATTGCAATGCGCATTTCGGCCTGACAGTGACGCCGTTGGCGCAGATGCCACTGCTGATTCATACCTTTACTCACTTCAGACTCAGGATTTATCCACAGCCGCTTCGGGTGGATTCATCCCTCGCTGCAGAACAAGTTTCCAACGGAGATAAAGGTAATTGGGAAGAAAGCATGTGGATAACCTTCCATGACGCGTTGAAAACAGCGATTCCCGCACCGGTGGGCAAGCTGCTCAACAATATGATGACTGAAAATATATACGAAAATCATGGGTAGCTGGCGGGAGTGGCGGAAACAGCGGCGCACGGAGCTGATGGCCCTGAGGGAAACCATTGCCGCGAACGATTATCAGCGCTGGAATTCGGCGATTACCGAGTCACTCAAACAGGGCTTTCCAATCCTGAAAAGCGGTGTCGTCGGATTTTGCTGGCCTCACCGGGGCGAGTACGATCCCCGTTCTTTCATGCATTATATTCATGAGCATGGCGCGGCACTGGCGCTACCCGAGGTCGTGAACCGAAATGAGCCGCTGTGCTTTCGCAAATGGCGCCCTGGGGACCCGATGAAAGCCGGAATGTACGATATTCCGGTTCCGGATAATACCGATCGGGTCAGGGTCGACGCCCTGGTCATACCCATGATCGGCTTCGATACCCTGGGTTTTCGCCTTGGGTATGGAGGCGGTTACTTCGACCGCACGCTGGCAGCAACAAACCCGCGTCCGCTGGCAATCGGCGTCGCGTTCGAAATTCTGCGCCTGGAAAATACCCATCCTCAACCTCACGATATTCCCATGGATTTTATCGTGACCGAGGCCGGGATTCATCAGGTCACGGCAAACGGCCTGGAGCGTATCTCCGCCGAGACCTGCGCTGGCCTGCTGCCAGCCGCCGATCAGGCATCCTCGCCCCAGCGGGACATGAGTGAATGTGCGACCCCAAGATGATCGAGTATGCGCGCGACGATGAAGTCCACCAAATCCTGAACATTTCCCGGGTGGTGATAAAAACCAGGGTTTGCAGGCAGGATAACCGCTCCGCTGCGTGCGAGCTTCAGCATATTTTCGAGGTGAATTACGGAAAACGGTGTTTCGCGGGGGACCAGGATGAGCTTGCGGTTCTCCTTCAGCATTACGTCGGCTGAACGCTCGATCAGTTTTTGACCCAATCCCGCGGCAATCGCGGCGAGCGTCCCCATGGTACAGGGGCAGATCACCATCGCATCCGCCGGGTTGGAGCCCGAGGCTACCGGTGCAAACCACTCCTCGCGTCCAAATACACGCAGCTGCCCCTCGGCGGCATTGAAGTGGCGGTTGAACATTTCCTCCGTCTCTTTGGCGCGTGACGGCAAAACCAGTTGCATTTCCTGTTGCGCGACAATTTGCGCTGCTTGCGAATACAGCAGGTAAACCCTGTGACCGGAAGTCAGCAGCGATTCGAGCAGGCGCACGCCGTAGGGCATGCCCGAGGCACCGGTAAAAGCAAGTGTGATTGTTTTTGAGGCGCTCATCAGGTATCCAGCTCCCGGTGCCGGACCAGAACCTGATTGTTTGGCCGGAAATGTTGTACCAGCCGCTCCACAAAATAGACGGAACGGTGGCGGCCGCCAGTGCAACCGATTGCCACCGTCAGATAATTGCGGTTATCACGAATGAAGCAAGGCAGCCAGTCATCGAGAAAGCGTCTGATATCATCGAACATGCGATTGACATTAGCGATCGCATCGAGGTATTCGATCACCGCCTCATCCTTTCCTGTGAGAGGCCGCAGATGTTCTTCATAGTGCGGGTTGGGAAGGCAGCGGACATCGAATACCATGTCGGCGTCCAGCGGGATCCCGTGTTTGAAGCCGAATGACTGGAACAGGAGTGTTAGGAGCGCATGGTCGAGGCCGACAAAATCCCTGATCCACGCGCGCAGCGAGCTGGCGCTCAAGTCGCTGGTATCGATGCGATTCGCGAGATCATGGATTTCCCGCAGCATTTCGCGCTCCAATTGTATGCATTCGGGCAAAGTCATACGATTGTCGCTAAGCGGATGGCGGCGGCGCGTCTCCGAAAAACGCTTGACCAGCGTATCCGTTTTGGTCTCCAGAAAGAGCAAGTGCACGTCCACCTGCTGCTGCCGCAAATCGGCCAGCTGCTGTGGCAAAAGGTGCAAGGTTTCGCGGCTGCGGGCATCGATACTGACAGCCACACGTTGGTGACCCGACTCACTCAAATAAACGGTCACCTCTTGCAACAGGATTGCCGGTAGATTGTCGACGCAATAGTAACCGTTGTCCTCCAGAACGGTGAGTGCGATAGTCTTGCCGGAGCCGGAAAGCCCGCTGATGACGATCAGTTGCATATGCTGCCGAATTTGGGGATGGATGCGCCTCTTGGGACTCTTGGGAGTATCGCCCCGTAGCGCGTCAATGTCACGGCTTTTTCATTTTAATGGGTTCCGGCCATTCTCCATTTCCTGCTCATGCCGCGCAATGAACTCTTTCGCGCTGTCCATCCCTCGCAACTGTAAAACATAATTGCGCACCGCGGCTTCCACGAGCACCGCCAGATTCCGCCCGGCGGCTACGGGAATGATCACTTTTCGAATGCTTACGTCCAGAATATTTTCGGTGACATCGTTGATCGGCAGCCGCTCCAACGAATTGAGATCCGTGCTGCTGGGCTTTTGCAGGTGCACGATCAGCTTCATATTCTTTTTGCGCCGCACTGCCGTCTCGCCAAAGATGGTGCGAATGTTGAGCATGCCCAATCCGCGAACTTCAAGAAAGTCACGCAGCATGGGCGGGCAGCGCCCTTCCAGGGTCTCTGGCGCGATGCGGTAAAGCTCCACCACATCATCCGCGACCAGCCCATGGCCACGGCTTATCAGCTCCAGCGCCAGCTCGCTCTTTCCCACGCCGCTTTCGCCGGTGATCATGACGCCCATTCCGAGAACATCCAGCAACACGCCGTGCTTGCTGGTGGATGGTGCCAATGCGCGCCCCAGATAGGGGCGTAACAGCCAGATTACCTCCAGGCTGGGCAGTGGTGAGCAAAACAGGGCAGTATGGGAGGTGTCCGCCAGCGCACGCATCGACGCCGGGACCGGCGCGCCGCCCGCCACAATGATGCAGAGCAGATTGCTTTGGGCAAGCCGCTCGATATTTTGTTCCAGCGCCGCCCGGTCCAGCTGATTGAGGTAGCCGACTTCGGTATTGCTCAGTACCTGTATCCAGTTGGGGTGGATGAAATTGAGGTGCCCGATCACTCCTTGCGTCGAGCGGGCAATGGCATCGTCATCCAGGCATCTGCCACCGCCGTCCCTGCCTGCCTCCCAGGTCAGATTCAGTTTTTGTTTCTTTTCTTCAAATAGCTGGGCAACACTAAATTGAGACATTGGAGTGTGATTGCCTCCTGCAGGTTTTTGCGACGGGGCGTGCGCCGGTCCGTCGTCCGAAACGAAATCGCTGTCCGCCGTCCCCGGTCAGGCGGGGGAACCGGGCGAACTTCCGGCAATTTCTCCTGCAATATGCGGGAACTGGTACGGACGATATAGCTTAGCGACCAAGCTGGAAAAAGCTCGTTCCCGGGCTGGTGACCACCGGGCCGGGAACGGATCTGTAAAACCCGGAAACTGCAAGCTTTCGCTAGGCTTGTTCCGCTTCCTGGTTCCTGGAACCTCCATTACCCGAGTTGCGGTGATCCGTATTTTTCTCCTTATGCTTGAGTATCTGGCGATCGAGCTTGTCCACCAGGTCATCTATGGAAGCATACATGTCGGCGCCATCGGCCTCGACAAAAATATCCTTGCCGCGCACATGTACGTTGGCCTCGGCTTTTTGCCTGAGCTTTTCCACCGACAGAATCACATTGACATCAATGACGTTATCGAAATGGCGCGTAATTCTGGCGAGCTTCGATGTGACGTAATCGCGCATCGCGGGTGTGATTTCCACATGGTGACCGGTGAGATTCAGATTCATTGCGACTCCTTGATTCAATTAAAGCGATTTACGAAGATTAACGGGTGGAATCTGGATGGATTCCCGGTATTTTGCCACAGTACGGCGCGCGACCATAATGCCCTGTTGCCCCAGGATTTCTGAAATCTGACTGTCGCTCAGCGGTTTCTTCGAATTTTCGGCATTTATCATTTGCTTGATCAGCGCCCGGATAGCGGTGGCGGAACACGCGCCCCCGCTATCGGTGGCGACATGGCTGCCGAAAAAGTACTTCAACTCGAATATGCCGCGGGGCGTACGCATGAATTTTTGTGTGGTGACCCGCGAAATGGTGGATTCATGCAAATCCAGGGACTCCGCAATCTCGCGCAGCACCATGGGACGCATGGCGACCGCACCGTGCTCGAAGAATTGTTGCTGGCGCTCGACCACGGCGGAAGACACCTTGAGAATGGTACTGAACCGCTGATGAACATTCTTGATGAGCCACTTCGCTTCATGTAATTGTCCGGCCAGACGCCGCGAGGAATCGTCGTGGCAGCGTTTCAGAATCTCGGCATACAGCCGGTTGATTTTCAGGCGCGGCATCGCTTCCGGGTTAAGATGGGCTATCCACGCGCCGCCGATCTTTGCCACGATGACGTCGGGTATGATGTAGCGGGCAACCGCCGAACTGAATGCGGTGCCGGGTCTTGGATTCAAATGCGTGATCATGTGCTGGATAGAGCGCAGACACTCATCGTCGCAATGCAACAGCTTCTTGATCGCGCAAAAATCCCGTGACGCCAGGCTGTCCAGATGACCGGACACCAGGTGCAATGCCTGCTCCCGATAAGGCGTATCTTTCGGCAAAGCATTCAATTGCATGACCAGGCATTCCCTCAAGTCGCGCGCGCCGATTCCCGGAGGGTCCAGATGCTGCAAGTATTTGAGGGCATTATGCAGATCGTCGATGCCTATCCCGAGTTCGGGCGGTAACAAGGCAGCCAGTTCCTCCAGATCCTGGGCAAGGTATCCATCATCGTCCAGGCTGTCGATCAGCAAACCCACAATGCGCTTGTCGCGCTCGGGAATCTGGCTAAGACTGATCTGAAAGTTGAGATGGTCGCGCAAACTGGGCGGCTCCGCCGCCTGTTGCGGAAAATCACGCTCGTCCTCGTCATCCCGCCCATTACGGAATGCACCGTCATCTCCGGACCAGTCCCGCTCATCACTGGTGTTTTTCCCCATCCCGGAATCCGCATCGACGGCAAGCGCGGTTCCTGCGTCTTCCGCAACCTCGATCGAGTCCGTGGACAAGATCTCCAGGTGATTATTGGCTGTGCCATTTCGATAGTCGGCGCCATCGTTCGCCGGCATGTCGTCGAGTTCCAGGAGGGGATTTTCCTGTGCGATACGTTCGATTTCCTGGGCCAGCTCAACCGTCGAAAGCTGCAGCAGCCGTATGGATTGCTGCAGTTGCGGGGTGAGCGTCAAGTGCTGCGATGGCTTGAGCTGCAGGGTAGGTTTCATAATTTGGAAAACGATGGTAATGCCCGGTCCGTGGCGGAATTTTTAGTTTCACAGCCGGAAATGTTCTCCCAGATAGACTTTCCTCACGCTTTCATTATAAATGATTTCATCGGGAGTACCGTTTGCCAGCACCGTGCCCTCGTTGATAATGTAGGCCCGGTCGCATATGCCCAGCGTTTCCCTTACGTTATGGTCGGTTATCAACACCCCGATTCCCCTTTCCCTGAGGAAATGAATGATTTTCTGTATATCCAGAACGGCAATGGGATCGACACCCGCAAAGGGTTCGTCCAGAAGAATAAAACGCGGTTGTGTTGCCAGCGCCCGGGCAATTTCCACGCGGCGGCGCTCGCCGCCCGACAAGCTGATAGCTGAATTGGCGCGTATGTGGGTAATGTGCAGGTCGTGCAGCAGATCGTCGA
>DASVYI010000433.1:0-7339 GCA_036392275.1 Nitrosospira sp.
ATCATTACAGCCCTGCCCGGCGCTCTGGCAGGCATTGCCTGGGCCCTGTTCCTGACCCAGACGAATATTTCCGTTCCGGCCCTGACAGGCGCCATCATGGCCATGGGAACAGCCACGGCAAATTCCATACTTGTCGTGTCCTACGCGCTGGAACGCATCGCAGAGCATGGCGATCCGCTGCAAGCCGCCATTGAATCCGGCAAAGCCCGTATTCGTCCTGTTCTCATGACCGCGGCAGCCATGATCATGGGCATGCTTCCGATGGCTATGGGAGGATCCACCAATGCGCCGCTGGGCCGTGCAGTGATTGGCGGCTTGACGTTTGCAACGATATATACCCTGTTTTTTGTCCCGTGTATGTATGCCATTATCTATCACACACGAAGCGTTCCTAAAGCCAAGGAAAGCGTTTCTCAACAAGGAAAGCGTTCCCGGCGGCAAGGAAAGCGTTCCTGGCGGCAAGGAAAGCGTTCCTCAATTCGGAAATTCCTGGATATGGAAAAATTAGGGCAAAAAAATACGGTGATTAGCCGAGGCACAAGCCCAACAGGCAAAGGTTAATGCCGCCATGCAAAATATCCGTAACTTCGAGGCATTGATCGCGTTTTAAAACAATTGTTGCACCGTATGACGGTGTAGTCACTAACCACGCCATCAATGTGGGAGACTACATCAATAAGATAAGGAAGGCACTATCAGTACGCCGCAAGGTGAAGTCCGCAATCTTTTTACTGTCGCAGACATCAGCCGGTTGCGTTTGTTTGTCAGTGTGCCTGAGCGGTACGGCGCCCTACGGCCGCGAATCCCTGATTGCGTTCCCTGCTGCCACAACTCAGCATCCCCGCGCCTGCCTTGAACACAAGCGCTTTGTTTAACGGCTCACCCGCCGGTCCGGTCGGCAGCCACGATAGGTGCCTGCGCCTTGTCCGCAAGCTCCTTGAGCAGCACGGCGGCAGCAACCGGCTTGCCTGCCGGAGTTTCCACCGGAGAGGGTGCCAGTGGCAACAGGAGATCGCCTTTCCCCTTTGCGTCGTGTAGCCAGAGAGCCAGGACATATAACCCGGGAACGTTGAGAAGCCGAAGCTCGAAACCACCTTGCTCCACCTCTGGAATTTCCCGTGCTGCGCGGATAGCACTCGCGCTCGAGGCGACGAAGCGCCCTTCGTTGAACGCTGAGAACACATGTTCATTTGCGGAACCTACGGCAACCGACTCGGCAGAGGCGAGGACCTTGCCGTCTTCCTCCACAAGATAGCGCCATCCAGTTGGCTTTGCCGCATCGAGGCCCTTTCCGGCCGCCAGATCGGTGAGACCCAGCGTGAATACCTGATGGGGCTCGGTGAGCTGCAGAGGTCCGGTAGCGCTGCGCAAGGCCGGAGATCTGAAGGCACGGTTCTTGTTCAACTCGAGGAAAGTGGAATGCACGGCATCCGCTGCCTGCTTTGGGGGTTTGGGAGCGATAAGGGCCATCAGAACCTCCTCAGTATTTGGTATAGTAAGTGTGGGTCCACGTGCCCGATCCCCTGTAGGCTGTTTGCAGGGTCGCGTAATTGACGTCCGAATGGCCGTAGATTGGATCGTCAACCGATACGTAGTCGATACCGCCCGCGCTGTATTGCCCCTTTATGACCAGGAAGTGGGCGCCGCCACCCGACCAGGCCACCCGGATCCCCAGCGGACGGGCGAAGGTTACCTCGTTCTCGATCTGGGCGGTAGTGGCTATGCCGTCCACCCAGTGGTCGAAGTGGCCCACCACGGTGAGTGCCTGGTCGAGAAAGCCGTAGACGTTGCAGGGGCCGGATGCACCTGCGCCGCAACAGTCGGTTCGCGCCAGTTCGCCATTGGCCACACCGCACTGCTGCCAGCCGCTCCTCGGCTGGTAGAACAGGGCGACGCTGGTCGCTGTTGCCGCCCAGCACCAGTTCGATTGCTGTTGGGGCTGCATGGAGAAGTGGATTTCGTCGAGCCACCAAGTCGTAGCGATGTGGCGGTCGGCTCCCACGACAAAGTCATTGCGTATGTCGACGTGTTGATCGATTCCCACGACAAAGACATCGAGTGTGTCGGGGTAGCGGCTCAATGCATTGATCGAGGTTCCCGGCGCGACGACCGGCAAACCGAGAATCACACCGTGCCGGCCCCAGGGGCTCAATGCATTGATCGAGGTTTCCGGCGCGACGGTGTCCGCGGCGATCTGGAACCAGGAGCCCCAGCCGGTGCTGGCGTCCCACCAGATGCTGAAGACGCCGTGGTTCTTGCCCACGGCGAAGACATCGAGGTGATCGGGATAGCGCGACACGACACTGATGGACGTGTCGGCGGCCGCTGTGCCGTTGGCCACCACAAACCAGTTCTGAGCCCAGCCGCCGTTGGCGTCCCACCAGATGCTGTAGATTCCATGGTCCGGGCCGACGATGAAGAGGTCCAGGTGCGTCGGATAACGCGCCACGGCCGCAACCGAACTGTTCGGGGCGGCGAACCCGTCCGCGACCTGAAACCAGCTTGCCCAGCCGGTGCTGGCGTCCCACCAGGTGCTGTAGACGCCATGATCGGGTCCGATCGCAAAAAGGTCGATATGGTTGGGGTTGCGGGTCACCGCCGTGATTGACGTTCCGGCTGCGGCGACGCCGCCGCTGACAATGAACCAGTTTGCTGCCCAGCCGTCGTTCGCATCCCACCAGATGCTGCAGATTTTGTGATCCCATCCCACCACGAACAGGTCCAGGTGATTGGGGTTTCGGGCGATGACCGCGACGGAAGTCCCCGGCGCAGCGGTAAGGTTGGATACACGGAACCAGCCGTTGGCCCACCCTCCGTTCGCGTCCCACCAGATACTGTAGATCTTGTGATCCGATCCCACAACGAAAAGATCGAGGTGGTCAGGATTGCGGGCGACCACGGTGACTGTCGTCCCCGGCGCCGCGATGCCACCGGCAACCTGGAACCAGTTCGACCATCCCGTGGAGATATCCCACCACGCGCTGTAAATTCCGTGGTCGGCGCCCACGCAAAAGATATCGAGATGCTGCGGATACCTCGCAACCGAGGTGATGGAAGTCGACGGTGCCGCAACACCGCCGCTGACGCCAACCCAATTCGGTGCCCAACCCATTGCCTGCTCCTTGTGTCAAAGTCCTGCCCCGAAAGCAGGACAGCATGCATTGGAAAAAATAAACGTTCCTTAAAAGATAGGCGTCATATCACCGCACCTCTCAGTTGTCTTCCGCTTGGTGCATGCCGGCCGCCATGCGCTTAGGGCAGAATTCAGGGTGAATTGAGCACAATTAATCCACTATCCGCATGACGAACTGTCTAAAGTTTATTCATAGATCAAAGGCGGAAAATAACAAGTAGGAAATACAGAAATTTTATGCACGGCCTTCCTCCGGCGGCCGTACAGTTCGAAACATCCGGAGCAATAACACGTCATACAGGATTTTCAGTCCGCCAGCGATGACCAGCGGCCAACCGAAGGCGGATATGCTCAGCAGATATCCGGCCAGAAGGGGACCGGCTGCCGATGCCAGACTGCGCGGAACCGTCGTGATGCTTGCCGCGGCGGCGCGCTCAGCCGGGGACACGATCGCCATGACATATGAGCTTCGTGTCGGCACATCCATTTGGGAAAGCAGGCTTCTTGCAAGCAGCAATGCAATGGCCCAGCCCAGCGTCGGCATGAAGGGGATGAGAATCAGCAATATGTTCGCGGGCAGGTGGGTGAATACCATGGTGTTCACCAGTCCGAAGCGGTCGGCAATGCGAACCGCGACCAGGTAAGAAACGGCGGAGAAAAGCCCCGCCCAAAAAAAAATGGTCCCGGCTACCGCAGTAGAAAGCTGGAATTTCTGGAATAGCCATAACGCCAGCATCGACTGCACCACGAAGCCGCCGCCGAATGCATCCAGACTGAATAGTGCCGCGAGGGTATAAACGATCTTCCGGGATTCTTTTAACGGTACACGCTCCGCCTTGCGCGCTGATTCTGTCTCCGCTGTTTCGCCTTTTTGCGGCAGGGTTGCGTAAATTGCAGCGGATAGCAGGCCGATTACGCCGTACAGCGCGAACATGGCTTGCAGCGCAACTTTGGTATCTATCCGGATTACGGAACTCATTACGTCCGGCAGTCCGGCTGCAAGCGCCCCGGCGGCTGCAACCAGTGCGCCAACCAGGCTGTAGCGCGCAAAGGCCGCGGTGCGCTGGCGGTCCTTCACAACCCGGGAGAGCACCGCATGCTCGAGCGGCAGAAACACACTCACATCGCCGCTCGAAGGATTCAACGTGCCGACAAAAGCGACCAGCAACAGGGGCCAGAAGCTGGCTATCGCCGCAAAGCCGAATCCGGTTGCGGCCATGAGCAGGGCGGCCGTCAGCAATAAGGTCCGGCATGCAAAACGATAGGCTTGAAAACCGGCCAGCAAGGTCAACAAGCCGGAGCCGATCAATGTCGCGGTCGTGATAGCGCCCACCTGGACGGTGCTCATGCCCAGCTCCATCAGGTAGATCGGGAGCAGCAGACTGACGTATCCGTCGGCAAATGCCCGCAGGCCCCGGACCCATAAAACGCGGGTAAGAACTGGTGAATTCATTTTTTCAATATGGCTGTGTGACTGAACCATCGAATGGGACCGCAATGAAAGTTTATCGCGCTGCTATCATGAGGATGTCGATTCATTTCTTTTTACAATCCGTGCAGCCCATCCGAAGCGTGCCGCAAGGAGCTAAATATCATGAACCGTGATGCAAATACGGATGAAATCCGGGAACGGCGCATCCGCAACGCGCTATGGGGGCTTTTTATCGGCGACGCGCTGGCGATGCCCGCTCACTGGTTTTACAGCCTGAAAAACATCCAGCGATATTTCGATGGCGGCATTCGCAAATACGAGGCGCCGCCTCATCCTCACCCCGAAAGCTTCATGGTGGGGATGGGATACCATCCGGATGTTGAAACCGCAAATCTCCTGGGCCGCCCTTATGACATTCTCCACGAGCATGCCCGTTTCTATGACACCAGCTATAGCGGCCTGGCCATCCAGTCCTCGGAGCAGGAGAGCGAGCACGGCAACCGGGTTCCCCGGCTGGAAGACCGCTTTCACTACCACCGGGGCCTGATGGCCGGAGAGAACACGCTCGCTGCCCACCTGGCCCGCGTGCTCATGCGTTCGGTGGTGCGCATCGGCCGCTACGACCCGAAAGACTTTCTCGAAGGATTCGTGGAGCATCTCACGACTCCCGGGATGAACCGGGATCCTTACACGGAAATCTATATCCGGCGCTGGTTCGAAAACTATTCCGAAGGGCTTCCGCCCCATGCCTGCGCCGAGCTGCAACGCAACGTATGGTCCATCGGCGCGCACGGGGGTCTTATACGCCCTCTGGTTCTTGCGATGCTGATCGAAAGCGCTTATCAGGGGCTCGGATTCGCCATCGAGCATCAGTGCCTCACCCACCGCTCGGAAAATGTGGGCAGTGCGCTCGGTATCCTCGTTCCGCTCCTGAATTCCCTGGTGAACGGCGCCGATCCTGTCGAGTCGATTTCTGTCTATGCCAGACCAATACGTACGCCTCGGATAACCGGCGAGGAACTTTTCTCCGCTTATCGCGAGCATAATGGTCCCGGCAACATTCCGAAGGATGAGATGTGGCGGCTTCATGTGACACTCGATGACGCGCCTTACGAAGTGATGGAATTTGCTCGCCACCACCCCGAGCATGAAGTGGTCCGCAGTCTTTTTGCAACCGCCTGCTATCCGGAACACGGCCTTCCGCTGCTCCTTTATCTCATCATCAAACATGATCTCGGGGTGGAAGAATCTCTTCTGGCCAACGCCAACGCCGGTGGGGATAACGTCCATAGGGGCATGATCATGGGGTTGATTGTGGGGGCGTCCAACGACGAACTGCCGGAACACCTGATCGAGGGGCTGGTTGCTCGCGACGCATTGAAAACCGAGATTGATGCATTCGTGGATATCGCTCTGCGTGGAAACGCCGTTTAAGACACACAGATAATTTGCCATTCAAAATTCCATAACCTATAAAAATAGAAGTGTGCTACCTGTTCACCCCCTGAGCAGTCAGCTTGACAGCTCGCACCAAGCCCTGCTTCTCTCAACTTTATGCAGTGGAGAATCTCATGAGGCTGCCTCTTCGCAGGTCATTATTTCTATCCAGAAGCCGTTTTATTTTGCTTTTCATCGTACTCATCGGGCTGGCGCCGCACCTTGTGTTCGCGCAGGCGCCCCAGCCAGTCGAGACGATAATGAAAAATATGCTTTCGGCCATCCAGGACAATTCATTGCCGGACTTTGTGGCCTCCGGGGATTCGGAATTTCAAGGTGGAATGACCCAGCAAATACTCGATGGCATCCGCCAACCCGTCGCGTCCCGCCTCAAGCAGGGCTATACCGCGACGTTCGTCACGGAACTCAACCAGCAAGGCTTCATGGTTTATTTATGGAAGCTGGAATTCAGGGACAAAAATGACGATGTCCTCGTTACCATGGCTCTGAAGGATGGAAAAGTAAGCGGATTCTGGTTGCGGTAGTACTTTGTTCAACGGTTTGCCCTCCTTGATCCTTAATGCATTGTATAAAAAGACAATAGTTTTGCCGGTACGGAAACTCGTGCTGCCATGATCCGGTCTAAAGATTGTTTATACATACACTTTCGGGCGGAATACCGTTCATGAAAAATTACGTCAAAATGGTCGTCGGGATATGTTTTGGCTTCGCCCTGCTGGCGCCCTTGGCCGGCGGTTCGGCGTGGGCGCGCGGTGGCGGCGGTGGACATGGTGGCGGGGGCGGTGGCGGGCATGGCGGAGGTGGTCACTTTGGAGGCGGTCACTTTGGAGGAGGTCCTGGCGGCGGAGGCTGGATGGGGCGTCCCGGAGGTGGAGGAAGCTGGGTGGGGCATCCTGGAGGTCAATGGGGAGGTCATCCCGGAGTGGGTCACTTCGGGGGTAGTCATCGCCGTTTTGGTTTTGCGCCCGGTTTGGCTTTGGGATTGGGCCTGGGTTATGGCTGGGGCTGGGGATGGGGTTGGGGTTCGCCATACTGGGGCTGGGGTGGTCCCTACTATTCACCCTACTATGGATATGGTTATGGTTATGGTTATCCTCCCGTCGCGGCCATGCCGTCGGCGCCGCCGGTATACATCCAGCGCCAGGATATCGAACCGTCTGCACCGCGATCCAACTATTGGTATTACTGCCGGAATCCGGAGGGTTATTATCCTTATGTCAAGGAATGTGCCGAAGGCTGGGTGCAAGTCGCGCCTCAGCCGTCCGGTCAACAATAGGATGTCATCATGAACAGGATATACGGGCTATCTGCTTTGC
>DASVYI010000434.1:0-4255 GCA_036392275.1 Nitrosospira sp.
GTGCGACGATTCAGTTCCAAGGAGTATCCGTCGTAAAAGTACCGGATTCCGGGTCAAGCCCGGAATGACGAATTTGGGGAGGTTCGCGTAATTTTACCCAGTCGGTGATCAATCACGCTTTTGCCTCCGCCTGACCCTCGCCATAACCAGCGCCACTCCCGCCAACATCATCGCCCAGCCCTCCGGTTCGGGTACGGCCGTGATCATTCCCACTTTGCCGTTGATGCTCACCAGATACAGATTACCGGAAGAATCTTCGCCAAACGACGAAATGCCTCCGGAAATGCCGGTTGGCGATATCAGTTCCGCGGTCCGGTCGGTCAGATCTGTAATGCCTGCGCCGGTGAAGTGGAACGACATCACCTTTCCGGTGATAAAGTCGGCAAGGAAATAGGTTCCCGCCAGCCCATCGATCGCGGAGCCGCGGTATACATAGCCGCCTATGATCGCGGCAGCGGCGCCGTTATGGTCATATTCATAGATTGGCGGTGTCTGATTCGGAATTGGCGGATCGTTGGGAAAATTTACTAGCGTGCCTTCGAACTTGCGCCAGCCATAATTGGCCCCGACAGCGCCAATGTTGATTTCTTCGCGCTTATCCTGCCCGACATCGGCGATATAGAACGTGCCGGTTTCCCGGTCGAAACTGTCGCGATAGGGATTACGCAGACCGTAAGCATAGATTTCCGGATTGGCATCGCCGGTCATGTTGCCTGCCGGTACCGCATAGCCATATTGCGCCGGGTTACCGGGAAAACGGTCTGCCGATACATCCACACGCAATATCTTGCCGAGATTGTCGTGAAGATTTTGCGCGCGATTTTGTGGGTCGTTTTCGGACCCGCCGTCGCCGGTGGCAATGTAAAGGTTATTGGCCTCGCCGGGACGGAAACCGATCCAGCCGGCCTTGTGATTGTTCAGCCCGGGAGGCTGCGCGACGGTCATCACGGTTTGCCCGCTTGCGGCATCCGCGATGTTTGGCTGTGCCGCGCTTGCCTGGTAGGTTGCCACCACCGTATTGAGCGTGTTCTTATCGATGTAATCGACATAGAAGCGCCGGTTGGTCGCGAAGTTCGGATCGAACGCCATACCGAGGAGGCCGCGCTCTCCCGAGCTATCGACCGAGTTGGACAAGTCGAGAAATGGCGTTGGCAGCACCGCGCCGTTCTGAAGTATTTTTATCGCGCCACCCTGCTCGACGATGAACAGCCGCGGGTCTCCGGCAGGTGCGGTAGCGAACAGCGGCCGGTCAAGCCCCGAAGCGACAATCCGGGTTTGCAAAGTTGGTAAGGGCGGAGCTGCCGCAAATCCTGCACTGGCAAACCCCGCTGCAATCAAGATCAGAATTATTTTCAGTGTCATGGCGTATTGGCGTATGAGATCGAGCCGCGATACACGAGTAGTAAAACCTGCTGCGAGAGAAATCAACCGTCATCGTCCGATAAGCGCGGGCTCCTGGCGGCAGCTATTTCGAAACCGAGGTTCTATTTCTATAGATAGCGCTCATCTCATTGTCAACCCGCATTTTTTCATTCAGGCGCTTTTCTGGATGAGTTGGAGACTCAAGTTTCTACATTCAAGCCGCGCTGTTCCGATCTCCCTCCCAGATATCCGGGCACGCGGGCGAGGATTCGGTTGCTATACTGAAACACACGTTGTGCCTATTCATCATCGACCTGCCGGAGGCCACATGATTTATGAAGTCAAGGGAGACATTCTGTTGAGTCATGCTCAAGTCATCGCTCATGCCATTGCGCCGCATGACCGTTTTGAAGAAGGTCTTGCGCTGAGTCTGCGTGAGCAATGGCCGGCGCTGGTCAAGGACTATCATCACTTCTGCCATGCCATGCAGCCCAAATCAGGCGATGCATGGGTCTGGTCTGGTGCGATGAGCAAGTACATCATCAGCCTTCTCGTCAACGAGGCGCCGCGGAGCAGGGAAGAAAGGCCAGGCCGCGCCAGGACCGAGCACGTCGATCGTGCGCTGCGTGAACTGCATCATCTGCTCGAAAGCGAGCGATTCGCCAGTCTGGCCTTGCCCCGTCTGGCAACGGGCGCGGGCGGTATGGACTGGCATGTGGTGCGGCCGCTGATCGAGTATCACCTCGGCGAATTGGCGCTGCCCATCTATATCTACGTCGATTACGAGAAAGGCAGGCAGGCCGTCGAGCCCGGACTTGGCCACCAGGCCGCAGCGTGGGGAACGAGAGATCTCGCGGAACGCCAACGAAAATAAAACGCAGCGATCAAGCTTTTAACTGTCAAGGTTCCCCAAGTGGCTTACACGCTCCTCAAGTTTATTCACATCTTGGGAGCGGTTCTGCTCGGCGGCGGTCTGATCGGGGTCTGGCTTTCCGATATGCGGTCGCGCCAGCTGAAGACACTGCCCCAGTTTTCCGAAGCGGTGAGAAATATTGCTGTGTTTTATGACGGAGTGGTGGTGCCGGGCGCGGTTCTGCTGCTTGTTTCCGGAACATGGCTGGTAATTGATTATTTTGGCGGATGGGATTTCATGGATGTGCCGTGGCTGGCGGGAATGATATTTCTGTTTGCGTTTGAATTTATCGAAGGGAATACCATTACCAGGCTCTACTTCACGCGGCTGCGGCGCTTGACAAGCCAGGCGCTGTTAACCGGTAATTTCACACCTGAGTTGGAGCGCGCAAGGGCGGAGAGTATCCCAACATTTACACACTTTCTTGATATACCCATTCTATTTCTCATCATTGCGCTGGGTGCCATCAAGCCGGATTCGTGGACCCTTTTCTTCGCCGGTTCTGCGGTTGGCTTGCTGATTGCGGGATTCCTCACGGTTTATATCGGAAAGTTGTATCCCTGGAATACCGGGCGAGCCAAAGCAGCGTGAACTGCATCCGGGAAGCCGGATATCTCGTACGCCGGTAATCCTGTGCGTGGGACGCACAGTACACCGTTAATTTGTCGCTCAGCGGTAGGGAGGGGAAAGCACTCCGGCTCCCTCAATCATTGCGCTGCACCTACGGGTGCAGGTTCAATGTGCGCTTCGCCGGGCCGGGAAGAAAGGGTGTCGGTTTGCCCGCAACCCAATCGGCATGTCCGCTGCCATAGTAGGGTGAGAGCGGGTGTCCGCTTTGCCCGCCGGGCATCGCAAAATAGCCATGCTCCTCGTCGCCCGGGGCGACTGCGAAACGGTTCGCGGCACCGAATGAAGGAGCCTGGACGCGTGGCATGTTGCTGTCGCCGGGAAGCTCATCCTGTGGCATATCCAGCCAGTTCGCGATAAAAGCGGGCAGGGTATGGCTGAGCGGATGCCGGATGCGCGCGGTATTGCGCTCACCCCAGGTGCTTGCCGCAATGCCTCCCGGATGATTTTGCATACGCTCGGCCCCGCGTCTGGCGCAGGTGCCGAGCAGATCTTCCCAGTCACGGTATACCGGCGGCAACAGGTGTGGCGGCCGCAGTTCGATCAATTTCCACACCGCATGTTCGGCCTGGTTCAATTTCGGCATCTCGAAATTTGGATGGCTGCGCTGGACCGCCGCGGCAAAACCGTCGAGCACGCTTTCGATGACTTCCTGGCGAAACGCGCGTACCACGCGGTAGGCCACCGATGACGTCGAGGCATGCCCGTCCCAATCCTTGAGCGCCAGTTGCATTTCTGAGCGCCATGGGGCCGCTTCTGCCCGATCCTCGGCCTGATTCAGGGTCTGTTCGAGAAGTTGCCGCCAGTGCGCCATGAACAATGCGCGATCATCGAGCTGGATGGCCAGCATGTCACGGGGTGAAAAGTGCTCGCGCTGCTGCAAACCGTCGCGGATTTGTTTCGCGCGCGCGCCAAGGTCGTAGCCGCCATCGCCCAGCCGTTCAAGCATGATGCCGTCGATGGCACGCGCGTTGGCGCTCCACAGGCGCTGCGAGGGCGGATCGACGATCAGCGGATACTGCTCGGGGGGGAGCCAGCCTTTCCATCCGGTGTCCGGAATGCTCCAGTCGGAGGGAAGCAGTGGGTCGTAGCCCCCCACTCTCGCGGGAATGCGGCCCGCGACCGTCCAGGCGATTTTGCCCGTCCGGTCGCCTGCGATAAAATTCTGCGGCGGAATGCCCGAGAGCTGTGCGATGGCGATCGCCTCTTCGACGGTTTCCGCCTCTTCCAGCCGGATGAGCTCCATATCCGCAGTCCCGCGCCGGTGCGCGGTCCAGGCCAGCGCCAGGGGCGTGCCATCATGGTCGGTCGCCAGGATGGGACCCCATTCGGTCTCATGAACATCCAGCGTCT